>NZ_JBFTJT010000023.1:0-59710 GCF_056395565.1 Paenarthrobacter sp. 10L412
GGCGCCTTCACCGCTGCCTTCCACCGCCCGGACCAGTTCGGAAACGTGATCTCTCACTGCGGCAGCTTCATCAACATTCTGGGCGCGAACAACCTCCCCAGCATGGTCCGGCGCACCCCCCGCAAGCCAATCCGCGTCTGGCACCAATCGGGCAAGCGCGACGTCGATATCGTCTACGGCAACATCCCCATCGCCAACCATGACCTCGACGCAGCCCTGAAGTATCGCCGCTACGATTCCATGTTCGTGTTCGGCACCGCCGGGCACACCCTCGGACACGCCGGCGCAGTGTTCCCCGAAACACTCCAATGGATCTTCCGCGACCAGGTTGAAGCCAAATGACCCAGAACACGAAAGCAGAGGGCATGAACACCACAAACGAAGTTATTGACACGTCAACTTCAGTGCAGGTGACACTTGATGTCCCTGCGCGGATGCGGGACGGCGTCGTGCTGCGGGCCGATATCTACCGCCCTGCGGGGGACGGGTCTTGGCCTACCTTGGTGGTGCGCACGCCTTACAATAAGGCCGGTGCTGCGGACAACGTTTGGAATGGTTTCTCTCCGACAGAAGTGGCCCGAAAAGGGTTCATCATGGTCATCCAGGATGTTCGGGGCCGCTACGCTTCAGACGGCGACTGGGAGCCGCTGCAGCACGAGGGTCCAGACGGCTTTGACACCATTGCTTGGGCCGCCCAGCTTGCCGGCTCCAACGGGCGGGTCGGCATGGTCGGTGGCAGCTACTGCGGGAACACGCAATGGCAGGCCGCGCTTCAGCAGCCGCCCGCGTTGAAGGCGATCACGCCCCTGATGACGTGGACGGAGCCGCGTGAGGCCCTGGTAGCCCGCGGCGGTGCGACGCAGTTCACAGTGATCACATCGTGGTCGCTGGCTGCCGGTTTCGACTGGTTGTCACGTCAGGGCCTGACGGACGATGAGTTGGCGGCCCGCGTTTCGGCCCTTATTGAAGACTTCGACGGTCTCGAGAAGGACGGCTACTGGGAGTTGCCGGTCACCGAACTGCCCGTGCTGCGACGGCACGGCACGCCGGTGTTCGTAGAGCCGGGCGCAGCCACTGACCTGGAGGCAACCGAGCACATGCGGGTGGCCGGGAGTCACTCCCGTGTCCAGATCCCCAGCCTGCACACTGGAGGCTGGTACGACACCTGCCTGCAGGGAACCATCGACAACTTCACAGCAATGCGCAACCTCGGCCAAGAATCGCGGCTGATCATCGGACCATGGACCCACGAGGACTTCGGCAACCGGATCGGCGCGCAGGACTTCGGAATCATGTCCAGCCGGGACGCGGGAGCCCATCCAAACGGCAAGTGGAGCGATGAAGTGCTGGCGTTTCTCCGCGGCCACCTCACCGAGGATGCACCCGTGAGTGCCCCGGCGCCGGTCCGGATATTTGTGATGGGACGCAACGAATGGCGGGACGAGGAAACCTGGCCCCTGCAACGCTCTCGCACCGAGCGCTGGCACCTGCATGCCGATGGAGGCCTCAGTACGAAGGCACTGCCCGTCGAGTCAGGACCGAGTGAGATCGACTACGACCCCGCCGACCCGGTTCCCACGTACGGTGGGCCAATGGCACTCACACCAGGACGGGGACCGCATGACCAGGCACCGGTCGAGTCGCGACCGGACGTGCTCGTCTTCACCTCCGAGGTCCTCAGGGAGGACCTCGAGGTAACAGGGCCGATCCGGGTACGGCTGCACGTCCAGAGCTCAGCGCCCTCGACAGACTGGGTCGCCCGCCTGTGCGACGTGCACCCCGACGGACGATCCTTGAACCTGACCGACGGAATCCTCCGCATAAACCACGGTGCTGACGAGGCTCAGGAGATCGAGATCGACCTGTGGTCAACAAGCAACGTGTTCCTGGCCGGACACAGGATCAGGGTGCAGATCACCAACAGCTGCTTCCCCCGGTGGGACCGGAACCTCAACACCGGCGACCAAGCCGGGACGGAGTTCGTCCCCGCACATCAGCGGCTCTACCATGACACCAGCCGCCCGTCATACATCGAACTCCCCATCGTCCCAACGGAAGAGAAACAAGTTCCCCGCACCTAAATGAGTTCAGTGGGCACTGCGCAGACCAGGTGGCCCAGTGCCCACTGACCCGGATCGTACGCCGCAGGCTTACATACCTCCGATGCCATCGATAATCGCCCTGCCCCACACTGTAAAGTCGGGGATTCTGTTTCGCTTTGCAGCTGATTGAGACGGTTACTGAACGCCGTATCCGGAGTCTCTCCCAGCAATCCAGATATGGGGAACCAGCCCTCGATCTACCGGCAGACTGCTGACAGGTGACTGGAAGTGACGCAATAAAGTTGCGTGAAGGGCCTCAAGGACACTTTCTCAGTCCAAAGGACGTCCTTATGCTCCGCCTGAGGCGATTCTTGCGTCTGACGCCTCGGAGCTAGCAGCGTGTAAGGTTTCTTGACCACTGGACCTATTGCGGCGGGTCGCTGATCGGTACGATCCTTCCGTGCCGACCGGGGCCTGCTGAGCAAAATCGGATAAGCATCCTAATCGTGTCCTGCTCTGCTGCGTTCTGCGCCGGTATCGCTGCCCCTCCAGGACCGCCGGAAGCGGGGATCGGGCAGAAACCCGGGGAGGATTCTCGACGGCGGAGAGACCCGGAGCCTGCCGCGTGGCTAAGCATTCCCCACCAACGATAGTCAATCCGCTACGTCTGTCCCAGGGTGCTGTGCCATGCGGCTAAAAGACCGCCATCCCCAGCGGCTTCAAAGCGGCTGGAGTCCGTAACGACAGGATTCGCCCACAGGGTGAATGGGGACCCGGGATCTTTCCAGCTCGGCAACTTGATATCCACATTTAAAAACTTGGTTCTTCGAGTTCTTCGTAGAAGCTGGCGGATTATGGTCTCGTGGTGACGCCGCAATGGAGAACGTACCCCTCTAAGTTGAGTGCGGCCCAGAACCCTGGACCTCATTCCAACTGGCCGCCCGATCATATTCACACAACACGCACTCAAAGTTAACGCAGTCTAAGGACTTCACCGAGGTCCTGTACGTTAAGGCCTCCGGTATTAGCCTGCGGGAGGATGAGCAGGTGGAATTCCTAATCTCACGCTGCGTTGAAGGGCCAACCTAACACCTCGCATTCGAAACCGGGATCCGAGACACTTAGTGCCGGGCTACCCGGTGAACAGCGCCCTGGCGGCAAGGGAGGCCGCGAAGCGAAATCGTCGCAAGTTGCTGGTCGCGTTCACGTATGTCGCAATGGATTTTCCGCCGTAGTTCGGGAACCAGCGCCCCGACACTGTCGTGGTAACGATACGGGCGCTTTCATATCCGCTCATGACAAGGACATCTTCGACGCAGTTCCGCCCAGCTTTGTGAGAGCATTAAACTAGGTGGACCGAGCGATATCCCGGTCCCTCAGCTTAAAGTTGAGCTCGTCAACGCTTCTGGGCCAACGGCGCCGTCCGCTCAACCGGCAGGGATCCTTCAGTGCTACGGGAGTACAACGACCAATCCCAGCTAGGTAACTGCAGTCCACAAAGGGGATGCGGACAGCGCCGCATCCCCTCTTGAGGACAATCCGCCCGGTTCCCCCGACCTTAGACCAAGACCGCCAGGCTCGTTAGTCATGCTGGCAGCGAAAGAAACCTAGGCTACGAGGATTGAGACCACCGCTGCAGCAGAATCTCCGCCAACCTGCCCCCCAGAGTTCTGTGCTACGGCGACCTTTGCCGACTCCCGTTGCCGTGCACCCGCTTCTCCACGCAACTGAAGGACCAGTTCGAATATCTGAGCGGTTCCGGTAGCGCCAATGGGGTGGCCCCTGCTGAGCAAACCACCGCTCGGATTGACGGAAATCCTTCCGCCAAGGTCCGTCGCACCACTGCGCAACAGTTCCGCAGCACCCCCCGGCGCACAGAACTGCATGACTTCGTAATTGATTAGCTCGCCAGGGGCCGATGCGTCATGAACCTCTGCCACATGGACGTCCTCGGGACCAATCGAAGCTGCCTCGTAAGCCACCTTCGCAGCCCGAGACGAAGCGTTCGGCTTCGTCGGATCTGCTGAGCCCGAAACAAGCGCCGAACTGGCTACCCAAACAGGCCTGAACCTTGAGAGCTTGGACGCCACACGAGCCGAACACAGGACCACCGCTGCTGCCCCATCGCCGATTGCAGAGCACATCGGAAGCGTCAGCGGTTCACTGATCATCCGGCTTGCCAGCACTTCCTCGACCGTCGTCTCTTTACGAAACTGCGCGAAGGGGTTGAGCGACGCAGCGTGACGACTCTTGACGGTTATTCGAGCAAAATCGGCTGGCGTCGTTCCCGTGGCGTCCATGTACCTGCGAGTACGTTCTGCGTAAATGTCCATAAAAATGGAGCCGCTGCCGGAGCCAACATGCGAGGGCAGTTCCTCTTCCTTGTCTACCGCACCTCCGAACGCTGCGATTGAGACGGTCTTGTCTGCATGGCTCAGCTTCTCCGCTCCCACTGCCAGCACAACATCTGCCTGGCCACTGGCCACTGTCTGCCACGCCAGATGGAACGCTGTGCTGCCCGTAGCGCAAGCGTTTTCCACATTGATTATGGGCTTGCCCATGAGGCCCGTGTTCCTGAGCGCGGCTTGGCCTCGAATCATCTCCTGTCCGGTGATGACTCCAGACGCCGAGTTGCCGAAGTAGACGCGGTCTACTTTGTCCGCATCGATTCCGGCATCCTCCAGCGCTATTCTCACAGCTTCCTCGGAGAGACTCTTCACCGATCGATCAAGAAACTTCCCAAAAGAAGTCATTCCAATTCCAGCGATCGCTACGCGGTCGGTCATAGTTACTCCAATTCACTCTCTCAACAAAAACGCAAAGGCTCCGCTGCAGTGCGGGTCGTTTGCTCAAGTAGCCTTTGGCCAGTCTAACACTTACTGGTTGGTAATCAAGTCTTTAGTTCGACCTCCGAATCAGGCGACTCTTGCCAACGTCTCGGTCAGCAGTTTTCCACCGCGGCGAAACGCACCGTCCCCTCACCAGTGCGAGGACGCAAACACCTGTATGAGCAGGCGAATTCGGGCACGGCGCCTCTCCCGTTCGGCAATGGAAGGACGCGTTACGCTCAGGCTTCTTGGGCGATGGGCTCGACTGCGACGCCGACAAGTGCCTGCTCAATCTGCGGCACACTCCAACGGCTACCGTTCTCGAATGTCTCTACGACCCGCCACCCTTCGTAGACTCCGATCAGATCACCCACCACACGGAACATATGGCCGGAGAGGGCGCAGCGCTCGGCCGCCAGGAACGCGACCAGCGGTGAGATATTTCCGGGGTGCCAGCTGTCAAACTCCGTCTCGGACTCCGGCTCCGCAATCCGTTCGCTTAGCCCCGGCGTAGACAGAGTCAAGTGTGTCCGCGCAGCCGGCGCAATACAGTTGACCCGTACGCCATACCTCTTGAGCTCCTTTGAAGCGACCTGCGTCATGGCAGCGATCCCTGCCTTCGCTGCGGCGTAGTTCGTCTGGCCTGCCCCAGGCTGTAGACCCGCGGCCGAGGAGGTATTGATAATCGCCCGGTCTGCGGCCAACCCTAGTTTTGATTGGTTACGCCAATACGCAGCCGCGTGCCTGCTGACAGCGAAAGTACCCTTTAGATTGACGTCCACCACCGAGTCAAACTCCTCCTCGGTCATGTTGATCAACATCCGATCCCTCATGATGCCTGCGTTGTTTACCACCACATGGAGGACGCCGAATTCGCGGATGGCGGTTTCGACCAGCCGCTGCGCGCCATGCCAGTCACTGACGCTGTCAGTATTAGCCACGGCCTGCCCGCCCGCGGATTTGATTTCGGCAACCACGTCATGCGCCGGACCATTGTCCGGGCTCGCTCCCCCAACGTCATTTACAACCACACGCGCACCCTCGGCCGCAAGCAGCAGGGCGTGCTCGCGGCCGAGACCGCGTCCGGCGCCAGTCACAATCGCCACTCTTCCATCCAGAACACCCATAAGCCTGCTCCATTCCTTCGATCGTTCTTTAATACTGATGCTCAAGCGAGATTGTCCCGAGCCACGCTGCGATGCACGGAAATTCCGACGCAGTTGGGTTGTCGCTCAAATGAACATGCAGGAACTCAGACAGCAAAACTTCACATAAGTTATTGTGAGAAATGCACGATGACCGCAGCGGCAGCGCCAATACTGCTACTCGAACATTGTCATCACTGTTGGATTACCAATTACGATGGGTTTGGGCCAGTGTAATTTACCTGGTCGGCAGGAACGTGCCGCCAGGTGTTTCCTTGTGCAACCTCCTCCAAGTAGTGGGCTGCAAGGCCGACAGACCGCGGTGCGACCAGGAATATTCGCGTCGTCTCCCAGGTGAACCCGAGATCAAGAATGAGAGCTGCAATCGCGCCATCGACGTTCGCTGGAATCTTGCGCCCAACTGCTTGACTCAGCTCGTGTTCCAGGTGGGCCAGCAATGTCGAATGATGGGAGAAGACCCCTTCTTCCTTGGCGATACCCATCAGAATAGGAAAGCGCGGATCCGCACCGTGTTGCGGATGACCAAACCCCTCAAGAGGGGCGCGCTTTGCCCTGCTGTCAGCCACAATCTCCTTGGCGGCTCGCTGCAGCGATTCGTCGGTGACCTCGCCATCTTCGGCTATTCGATGAACAACCGATTGCAACTTCAATGCCAGTTGTTGTCCAGCGCCACCCTGGATGTCCCCGAAGGTGGTTACTCCGGCCGCAATCCCTACTTGAATGGGAACCCCGTATGACGCGAGCATTCTGGTGATCGTACTCGACGGCGATATTCCGTGTTCCATCACCGAAACGAGTAGAGCATCAAGAACGCGAGCCTGACCAGGTGTTGCACGGTTCCCGGTAAGAACCAGGTACATCATCTCAGAATATGAAGTATTCCCGATCAATTGACTCAGGCGGTGTCCCCGAATAATTACATCGTCCTTCTCGACTTCCCCTATGTCAGTTTCCCAAGCATTGGTATCCCGTGTGGTCACTTGATGTCCTCAGTTCTAGTTTTACCTGTAGTTCAATAACTTGCGCACCGAACGCTCCAAGCCTGCACGCTGGCTTCCTATATTGCGTCCAACCGCCAACGCCGCGAGGTACCAGATCCGCGACGCGAGCCTCGTGAGTGCTTTGGCAGTCCCTCTGGACCGCCCTTGCAACCAAGATTGCCGACCCTCGGAGCCGGCGAGCTAGTCGCAACCCCGTGGACTAGTCGTCTAGCTTGCCAATGTTCTGACTGGCTTGAGAGCGGTACTATGCAAGCAGAATATCACTTACTGATCAACAATCAAGTGTTTGACGAGTGGTTCACTAAAGAGTTCGACGGCAGCTTTTGCGGCTGAGACAAGCCAAACACTTGAGGGCACATAGATTGCTAAACGGATTCAGGCATAGCGAAGACTGCGATATGTTCGTGGAATGGCTCCTTCAACTCCGGGCATGCACAAGTCTTCCCCGCCCGCCGACCCCAGCACTGCAGCTTCCCGAGCCGTTGTGGCGCCCACGTCGGGGCGCGTCGAGCGGCTCATGCGAACCCGGCTGCGTGGCGCCGTTGACGGTACGGTACCCGAATGCACCGGTTCCATGGTCACTGGAGTTTGGTGCCTGGACCACGAGGGGCGCCCAACGGGGTTGACGGCCGCCTCCCTGTTGGACCAAACTCTCGCAACTTCTATCCGCGCCGCCGCCCCGGACCTTACTTGGATGGTCACGACGGAGCTGCAACTGAACTTCCTGGCCCCGCTACCTGCTGACGGCACAGTACTGGAGGCTTGGACCAGAAGCGGCTTCGTAGATCCGAGGGGAGGCGTGTCCTTTGGTAGTCTCCGTGGGCCGGACGGTAGAGAGCACGTACATGCCGTTGGCTGGTTTCAAACAGTCGGACCCACCCCTGCCGGGGCACTTGACCATTTCAACCGTATGGGCGCGCTGCCCTTGGGGCCCGAATCCGACGTCACGTTGGACAGATTGCTTGGCATGCGTAGTCCGGCCTCGAGCCCTGCGGGCGGGAAGCCAGCGAACACCGAAAGTTTCCTTCGGGGACCGGATTTCCCTGCGGTCGATGAGTTTATGAATCGCAATGGGACCGTTCACGGAGGGGCCATGACCATGATGGCGGGACTCGCTGCCCATGCGGCCACTCCGGCTCGTGATCATTTCGATCTCCAGTCCCTTCGGATGGTGTTTCTGCGCCCGTCCACTGGACCGATTGCTACACGCGCACGAATCCGACATGCAGGCCGCTCCCTGTGCAGCGTGGACGTGGAACTGTTCAGCATCCGTACAACTCCATGGAACCCGGCATCACGTGGCTCAGAAACTGCTCGGCGAGAGAACCCTGACAAGGCCTTCGAAACCAAGCCAGTCGCACAAGCCCACGCACTCTTCCGTCCGGCCCGCTGACCGACCTAGAGTGACCAGGCGAACAGTGCCGGTGACTCTGGACGTCAGCGCACCGGGCGTCGTCCGAACGGGAGGTCCCAACCGGAAATGGCCTTTGAGCGGCCTGTTATTGGGTTTGTTCCGGCAGGTCACGCAGGGATCAGCGGTGATTCCTGCCCATGCTTCACTCCATGGGCAGGAGTTCGTCGGACTATCTGGTGACCTTGCCCATACGGTTTGCGATGGGTGTGGTGAACAACGGTTTGGTCAGGAACCAGGCTGCGGCGATGACCAACAGCGAGATCAGAAACACGACAAGGCCCCACCAGTCCACTACGTCCCGGGAGCCGTACATGTGGTTTAGGTTCTGTAAGGCTCCGGTGAAGAACACCAGGAATACATGCACCACCGTAAACGCAACGAAGTAGAGCATCACAGGAAAGTGCAATGCCCGCGCCCATTCCACCGGATATATCATCGTGAGGCGCCGTGCACGTTCGGGCCACCAAGTCGACATCCGGACGCCGGTCAGAACCGCCAACGGGGCGGCGATGAACACCGTGAGGAAGTAGGCCATCACCTGCAGTGCGTTGTAATGCACCCAGCCATTTTCGGCCGGCCAGTCCAGCGAGGCATACTGGACTGCTGCTGAGAGCATGTTGGGGAAGACGTCCCAACTCATCGGTACGATCCGCGTCCAGTGCCCGCTGACAAATAGCAGAGCGACGAAGATTATCCCGTTCGCCACCCAGAGCACATCCAGAGTCTGGTGCAGCCATTGGGACAGTGATACCTTTTTCGGGCTGTTGCCCTTCGGGGAGAAGAACGAGTTCTTCTCCGCCGTCCAGTAGCCGGGAGGCTTACGCTCCGTACGGACCTGAAGGCCGGTGCGGACAATCAACACGATGAAGAACATATTGAGAAAGTGTTGCCAGCCTAGCCATGCCGGGATTCCGACCGGCGCACCTTCGGGCTGCCAGGCGTGCCCACTGTAAGACATAACGAACTGCTGCACACCCTCAAGCGTACGTAGCCAACGCGCGCCAACCACCATCAGCAGGCCCAGAACCAACAACACAGCGGTAACTACGGCGGGTTTCCGCCATGCCGGGCCAGTCACCCTCGACTTACTTATGGGGCCGTCCTCTGCCGCCCCCTTTGTGCCGAGGAGACTAGCCGAAGAGGTCATTTTGGCCGCCGGTGCGACCAAACCCGCCTGTGCGGAACCAGAACCGCTCCCTACTGCAGAATCAGTCGATGGACGCGCGACCTCCTGCTCTCCGGCCGCCGGCGGGACAGCGCCCATCCGGCGCTTGCGTGGAGGAGCGTGCTCAGCAGCGGGCTTGGCTTGCTCGCGTTCCCGCTCCGCTGACAGGTCGATTCCCTGAGGCTCCGTCTTATCGATCATCGCAGTGACGTCATCGATGGTCGGCGACATCGTCATGGCCTTCTCTGTAACCGACGAATCGCCCGGCTGCTGCTGCACATGCGTCTGCACGCGCTCTGCAGACAAGGGCCCGGCATCGGTGCGCTCGGGCGCTAGCGGCGTGTATCCTGCCATGCGGCGCCGTCTGGGTGCTTGGCTGGGGTCTCGCTCGCTAGTCATAGATCTCGGTCCTTTGCCTGGGTATCAACTTCGGGTTCAAATGGCCGGAAGGCCTCCGTCAGACCATTGCTCATGGTCCTCACTGGGTAGCGGACTGCCCGGCACCGGGGTCAGCTGCGTCGGTTGTTGATCTCTTCGATCAGCTGTGGGACCACTGTGAACACATCCCCGACGATGCCGAAATCCGCGACGTCGAAAATCGGAGCATCCTCGTCCTTGTTGATGGCAACGATCGTTTTGGAAGTCTGCATGCCAGCCCGGTGCTGGATGGCCCCTGAGATTCCCAGCGCCACATAGAGTTGGGGGGTCACCGTAACGCCAGTTTGACCCACCTGGTAGGACTGCGGCACGTACCCGGCATCAACGGCGGCACGCGAGGCACCCACAGCGGCACCCAGCACGTCGGCTAGTTCCTCCACCACGCTGAACGCCTCCTTCGAACCAACACCGCGTCCGCCGGAGACGACGTTCTTTGCCCCTCTCAACATCGGCCTGCCTGCCTTCGCCGCAGCCTCGCTGACCTCATCGACCGTGGCCCCAGTCGCCGTCGTGGTTGATATCTGCGCAAACGTGACCGAAGGAGAGGCGACGGCTTCTGCCACGCCCTCGATGGAGCCCGGACGCACCGTAACTACCATTAGGCCACCTTCCACGGTCGACTCGGTCGTGAAGTCGCCGCCGAAAATTGAGTGGGTAGCTATGAGCTCCTGGCTCTCCTCGTCGAAGCGAACCGCGACCGCGTCAGCGGCTACAGAACCGCCAGCCACAATTGCGAGCCGACCTGCCACAGCGTTGGAATCGTTCGTCGCCGGTACCAACACCAAGCCCGCCCCATACGTATGTACGGCGTCTGCCAGGGCACCGACCAGCGCGGACCCCAATTCGGTGGCGGCACTCTCCGATTCGGTCAGGTACACATTGGCCGCGCCCAAGTTCCCCAATTCAGCGACTAGGTCCCCGGACCGGCCCGGGGCAGTAACCGCCACCGCAACGGGCTTGCCGAGGTCGGCAGCCAACCTAAGCAGGCCAGCGGCAGTGGACTTCGGCGACCCCTCGCGGTTGGTCTCGATCAGGACCAGAACGTTTCCGGTATATGGCATGGTGTTTTCCTTCAGCTGTTTAACTTCTGTGTCAGTAGGGTCCGCTCATGTTCAGATGAGGCGGTTCGCCGCCAGGAACTCGGCCAGCTGCGCAGCCGCGGTGCCGTCGTCGACAACCTTCGGCCCGGCTTGCTTCGCTGGGCGGGCCGACGCCGAGACCATCACCGATGCGACTTCCGGAGTTACGGCGATTCCTAGATCACTGAGCGACCAATTCGCCAGCGGCTTCTTCTTTGCCGCCATAATTCCCTTGAAGTTTGGAAAGCGGGCATCGGCGGACTTCTCCGTGACAGACACCACTGCCGGCAAGGCCGATGACAAGCGAAGAGCACCGCCGTCCACCTGCGCCCGGCCCGAGACGGCGTCGGGTTCGATGACGACCTCATCAAGTCCCGGGAGTACAGGCCACCCGAGGATCTCGGCAACCATTGCTGGAACCATTCCACCCCGACCGTCCGTGGCCGCGTTGCCGGCGAGGACCAGATCCACGCCTCCGAGCTTTTCGACGGCGGCAGCCAGCACCCGCGCTGTCTGCACCATGTCGGAACCCACCAAAGACTCGTCCGAGACCAAAACGGCGGAGTCAGCGCCCATCGACAACAGCTTCCGAATGCTCTTGCCCGCGTCCTCCGGCCCCATTGCGACCACCACAATTTCGATATCTTTACGCGAATCCTTTAGCTGAAGGGCGTTCTCCAAGGCCCGTTCATTGATCTCGTCCGGCACAGACTCGGACGCACCGCGGTCCAGCATTCCGGATTCCAAGTCGATTTTACGATCGGACCAGGTGTCCGGAACCTGCTTCGCCAACACAACTATCTTCATGGAGAACCCTCCTCGGTGGGCTAACGCTTTCGCTTTCATATCCCAATCTACGGGGAGTTAGCGAAAAATACTAGTTGCTCGACAACTATTTTGTTGGACCGCCTGTGCAGAATTGCAAAGGTGGTGCGGTTTCGCCCTTCAGAAAACGAAAGCCACAGCCGACCGGTCAGCGACCAAGGAATGCCGGAATGAGGACCTGAGCCTCGTCGGCGGCCATGCGCTCACCGATAGTCACGGACTCGCGTGCACCCACCTCCGCCCGCGAGAGGCCGAGGCCCTGACGCAACAGCCTTCGGACATCGCCGAGCGCACCCGGAGCCCCGGCAACCCAAGCTGCGACCACCTCTTGCGCTCGGTCCATCGGGTCGACGACCACCTCTGAAACAAGTCCCTGGTCGAGCGCCTGACTGGCATTCAAAGGCCGGCCGGATAGGGCAAAGGCCAGTGCGCGGTGTAGCCCCATGGCGCGGGGCAAGCTGGCGGAAGTGCCACAGTCGGGAGTCAGGCCAATGGAGGGGTAGGCAAACACAAAGCTTGTACCTTCCCCTGCGATGATCACGTCAGCGGCCAGCATGATACCAAGCCCACCACCGGCAACGGCCCCGTGAACAGCCGCCACCACGGGCTTCTCCAGAGATTCGAGAGCCTGCACAGCCGCATCAACCGTGGCCGCCAATTCAGTCAGGAACCGACCCTGGTCTGGGGACTCCGTGAACGCAGAAATGTCTCCACCGGCGCAGAACCGCTTGCCGTTGCCGGTCAGCAAGACTGCCTTAATCGCGTCGTCCTCCGCAACCCGGCTAACCGCCTCTCCGAGCGCTACGGCTAAGGGCATATTTATAGTGTTGGCCGCCTCCGGGCGGTTGAGCTGCAGGTGTCCGACGCCGCCGACCGTAGTTAAAGTTACGGGCTTTGACATCAGATCCTCCGGAAGAGTGCTGCGAGCGCCTGTCCTCCACCGATGCACATGGTGACAATTCCGAGTTCCAGATCCCGGCGTGCCATGTCCTTGGCAAGGCGCAGCGTCAGGATCGCTCCGGTGGCACCGACCGGATGCCCTAGGGCAATGGCTCCGCCGTACGGATTGACCTGGGCCGGATCGAGGTCGGCGTCCCGGATGACAGCGACAGCCTGTGAGGCAAATGCCTCGTTCAGTTCAATCGAACCGATATCCTTCGGGGTGGTGCCGGTCTTCTCGAACAAGGACCTCAGAGCCAGCGTGGGTGCGTACCCCATGAGTTCGGGTTCCATGGCGGCCGTGGCCACCGCCTCAAGACTAACCAAGCCCTTCAGGCCACGCTGAGCAGCGACGGACTCGCGAGCAAGGACGACGGCGGCGGCGCCGTCGTTGATACCCGATGCATTACCGGCCGTGACTGTCCCACCAGTGGCAAATGCAGGACGCAATCCCGCCAAGGTCTCCATGCTTGTCTCAGGCTTGGGGTGCTCATCCTTGTCAGCTGTGAAAGGCTTTCGACCCGCGACATTGACTGGCGTGATTTCCTCGGCGAACGCTGCCTGGGCCTCGGGCGTAGCGGCGCGGCGTTGTGATTCGACAGCGAACTCGTCCTGTTCCCGGCGTGAGACGTTGTATTTGCTGGCGACGTTCTCGGCAGTGACTCCCATGTGGATGCCGTGCAAGGGGTCGGTAAGCATCATGAGAGTGCCATCGCTGAGGGAACGGTCGCCAAGGCGGTAGCCTTGGCGCGCGCCGAAGTCGTAGTACGGCATCCTTGTCATGGACTCGTTGCCGCCGGCCAGAGCGAAGTCAAGCTGGTTCCACTGCATTTCCATGGCTGCCGACCAGATTGCCTGCAAGCCGGAACCGCACAGCCGGTTGACGTTGTAGGCCGGAACACCCGTTGGCAGTCCTGCCGTGACAGCGACTCGCCGCGCGTTATACGCGTCGGCCCCCACCTGGCCAATGCAACCCATGACGACTTCGTCGATGTCGTCGCCGGTAACATCGGCGCGTTCCAGGGCTGCCCTGCTGGCCGTCGCCCCCAACACATGGCCGGGAACATCCTTGAAGATGCCTCCGAAGCTGCCAATAGGGGTGCGTGCACCGTCCAGGACGATGATTTTCTCCACGATTCGTTCTCCGTTGCTCTTAAGATGAATTGCTGGTGTGACTTTGGCGGTGAAGACCAAGGGCCCCTTGCCAGGATGGAAAAGTCGCATTTTCCCGACTGATCAGGAACTTGACTTTCGAGTTCAAACCCACTGGGTGAAACTATCCACGGTCTCCCGCGGCGTCACGAGTGAGTTCACTGGCGCCGACTCATCGGCGTAGCCAAGTGACATACCGCACACCAGCGTTTCGTCCGCACCAGCGCCGATGATCGGCTTAATTGTCGACTCGTAGTAGTTCCAAGCCGCCTGCGGGCACGTGTGGAGGCCCCGAGCCCGGGCCATAAGCATGATGTTCTGCAGGAACATGCCGTAATCGATGAGCGATCCTCGCCCCATGACCTTATCGACCGTAAATATCAGCCCCACGGGGGCATCAAAGAAGCGGTAGTTACGCTGTAGCTGAGCGTGCATCTTGTTCTTCTCGCCCCTGCCGATGCCGAGAAGGTCATACAAGCTCCAGCCGTTTTGACGACGCCGGTCGATGTACGGCGAGACCCATTCAGCCGGGTAGAAGTCGACCTTGTCGCGGTGCTTTTCGGCCAAGCCCGGATCAGAAAAGACCGCGTCGTCCACAGCGCACACTTGGTGGACAAGGTTATCCCGCTGATCGCCCTGAAGCACATACACTTTCCACGGTTGTGTATTCGTGCCGGACGCGGATTGGCTGGCGACGCGTAATATTTCTTGGATGTCGCTTCGGGCGACGGCTTTGTCCGGAAGGAATGCCCGGCACGAGAAGCGGCTCTCGATGGCAGCTTCCACACTCGCGGGGTCCTGCACTTCAGTCGTGACGCGTGATGATATCAACGCACTTCTCCTAGCAGTGTCTCGATTTCGGTAGTTCTTGCTGAAGGCCTTCATTGGCTATCAGGTGGACTCCGGCAGAACGGCGGTAGCATCGCGCCGGGCGAACCGCCCTGCAACTTCACCTGCAGTCTTCCCACGTTTTTGCAGCGCAGTGCCGTTCCTGCGCCTAGATGGTGCCCGCTTTGCGCAGTCCTGCGATCTCCTCGGCCGAGAGACCAATAAGTTCACTTAGAACCTCGTCCGTATGCGATCCCAGTTCGGGAGCTGGTCGCATCGCAGGCGCTGGCGTTCGGTTCAGCCTCGGCTGCGGTGCTGGCATTTTGAGCGCACCGTACCGCGGATTCTCGACGGTGGCGATGGTGCCCCGCGCTTGATACTGCGGATCGACAACGATGTCCTCGATCGAGTAAATGAGAGAGTACGCCAGGCCCTTTTCATCGAGGATCTGACAGAGTTCCGGAATGGGCCGAGACTTGATCCACTCCCCCACGAGTCGATTTATCTCCTCGATGTTGGAGATGCGATCCGCGTGAGTGGTGAACCGATCATCACCGATCAGCTCCGGTATTGCTTCGCACAGGCGGCGGAACATGCGGTCCGAGGATACTGTCAGGACGATGTGGCGCCCATCGATCGTTTCGAAGTGGTCCCCCGGCGCGGCCGCGAAATGAAGGTTCCCTGTGCGCTCGCGCCTGTCGCCAAACTTATCGAACGCGGTCACCATCACATCAGTGAATCGGAAGACCGTTTCATACAGCGAAAGGTCGATCTGCTGGCCCTTACCACCGCCAACGTCCCTGTTGTACAGGGCCACCATCGTCCCGAAAGCTGCAAGCACCGCTGTCTGGTAGTCAGCGATGGCAACGCCAACCTTCACGGGAGCCCGATCCGGGTAGCCTGTCGCGTTCAACACCCCGCCCAGCGCCAGACCCATTCGGTCATAGCCCGCTCGAGAGGCATATGGGCCAGTTTGTCCGTACCCGGAGACGCTGAGCATTACCAACCCGGGGTTCACCTGTTCTAGGTCTTCCCAGGCAAGGTTCCATCGTTCCAAGGTCCCTGGACGAAAATTCTCCACCAGGACATCGGCGGTCTTCACTAGCTCCTTCAGGATCCGTTGCCCCTCGGGTTGACGTAGGTCCAGCGTGATCGATTTTTTATTGCGCCCCTCGACGTTCCACCACAAGCTCTCACCGTCGCCCAAGCTCGGGCCGATATGACGCAAAGTGTCACCTTTGCCGGGTTGCTCAACCTTGATCACCTCCGCGCCGAAATCGGCCATCAGAGTTGCAGCCACGGGTCCAGCGACCATGGTGCCGACATCGATCACTCGTATGCCTGACAACGGTCCTTTGACGTTCTGTTCCATAGATCTCATTCCTCAAATCTTGAATACGCAGGTGAGGGGCCTCGGCCCGGGACGCATCGTCGTCTATCTACCCTGAAACTGCGGAGGACGCTTTTCCCGGAATGCCGCCAGCCCTTCTACGCGATCGGCAGAGTGGCTATAAAGGTTTACCAACGCCCGTTCGTAGCGCAGTCCGATTTGTGCCGGCTGATCCAGAGAGTCATTTAGCGCCTGCTTCATTTTTGCCAACCCGAACGGGCTTTTACCGGCAAGCTTGCTGGCCAGTGCCGATACCGCGTCATTTAGGCCTTCGCCAGGGACGACCTGGCTTACCAAGCCCATCGCCAGCCACTCGCGGGCGCTAGGCATATCGCCCGTGAACATCAGATACTTGGCATTGTTAAGGCCGATCTTGCGCGGCAAACGCACTGTGGCGCCCGCCCCAGGGAACATAGCGTAATTTGAATGGGCGTCCCCGAGGACCGCCGCCTCCGCCGCGATCACAACGTCGCACGCCAGCACCAATTCCAGACCACCGGCGATAGCGATACCATTAATCGCCGCGATCACAGGTTTAGTGCACTCTTCGATGAGGTTCGTGAGTTCACCAATTTTCTTCACAAAACGAGCACCCTCTTCGGTACTGCGCTTTGCACTGTCCTTCAAATCCGCGCCGGCACAGAAAGCCCTACCAGTTCCAGTGAGGACAATAACCCGCACATCTGGATCTTCATCAGCCTCCTGAATGACCTTGGTGAGATCATCAACAAGCGACGCGGTAAGCGCATTCAATGCCTGCGGCCGGTTTAGCCTTAGCCACAAGACGTGCTCGGACTGCTGCAGATGAAGTTCGTCCGTCTCCGTTGACAGCTCTATAGACATTCGTTTTGCCCTTCTCAATTAGCTACGTTGTGTCATGCCCGGGCATTCCGTTGACGCCCCGCCTTTGGTAGTTGTTGGCCGACCTGGCTCAAGTCCATTGGACGGTGAAACCCTTTTCTTCGTGGCGGGCCACCTCTCATCGCAGTCCCAACCCCTTCGCAACGATGCTGCGCAGCACCTCTTTGGTGCCGCCGCGGATCGTGCAGGAGGGCGCGTTCAAGACCACGTAAGCCAAAGCCGCCCGATATGAGTCAGCGGCGCCCGGGTCTGGCTCGGCTTGCAGCGCGAGCCGCAGGATCTCGGGAATCTCCTGCTCGAAGCAGGTGCCCAGGTCTTTTACCAGCGCGGCGTGCAGTGCGGCATCCTGACCATCGGCGATCATCGTAGCCACACTGCGCGACATCCGCCGCAGCGTGGTGAGGTGGGCCACCAGGCGCCCGAGGGCCCTGGCTCCCACAGCAGACGGCTGGTTCTTCACGACACGAACGAATTCTTCCAACACACTGAGATGCGACAGGAAGCGCTCGGGCCCGCTGCGTTCAAACGCCAGCTCACTCGTCACCTGTTTCCATCCATCACCTTCGACGCCGATTAGCGCCTCGTCCGGGAGAAACGCATCCTGTAGATGCACTTCGTTGAACTCCTGCCCTCCAGCGATGTTTACGATCTGCCTGCACACGATTCCGGGCGTCTTCATGTCGACCAGAAACTGGCTCAGGCCCGCGTGGCGCTCCTGGCTTGCCGGCGAGGTGCGGCAAAGCAGGATCATGTAGTGGCTGCGGTGTGCATTCGTGGTCCAGATCTTCGCCCCGTTTACGAGCCAGCCTCCGTCTACCTTCGTGGCGCGGGTGCGTACAGAAGCCAAGTCCGACCCAGAGTCCGGCTCGCTCATGCCGATACAGAAGTAGGACTTGCCGGCGGCGATGCGGGGCAGGATTTCTTCACGCTGGCTCTCACTGCCGAACCGGAGCAGCAGTTGGCCGCTCTGCCGGTCGGCTATGGAGTGTGCAGTGATCGGAGCCCGGGCGGCGAGCAGCTCTTCCATAACCACATAGCGTTCAACGAGGCCGTAGCCGCCACCGCCATAGCGCTGGGGAAAGCCCATCCCTATCCATCCGCGCGCGCCAAGCGCTTCGCTGAATTCAGGATCGTAGCCACCAAAAACGCTGGCTGCATGCGGGTCGCCCCGCCAATCAAAATCGTCCAGGAACTCGCGTACCTCTGCTCGCAGCCGCTCGCCGACCTCCGACTGCCGCGGTGGCGGAAAGGACAGGTTGCTCATCGCGTCGCTCCTATGTCGAGGCTGCTTCTCGTCGGCGCAACTGTGCGCCAGAGGGTCTTCTCAGATTCATTGATGAGGATGCTTTCCCCAAGTAGGTCGGCCCAGAACGCTTCGCTGCCGTATTCGTCGCGCCAGGACCAGAGTCGTTTCGTGAAGCGCTGCAATTCGTGTTCCTCAGTGAAGCCGATCGCCCCGAATACCTGGTGTGCGATGGCAGCGGCTTCTCCGGCTGCTTCCCCAGTGCGGATCTTCGCGCTTGCCACTGCAACGCTGTGCATGAGTGACTCATTCTCGCCAGCGATCCAGTCGTCAATCGCCTCACTCCCGGCTTCGGTCGCTGCACGCGCGGCTGCTGCCTGGGTCGCAAGTACGGCAATGTTCTGCTGGACCGCTTGGAACTTGCCAATCGGCCTGCCGAATTGGACCCGCATGTTGGCGTAGTCCACAGTCAGGGTCAAAGCACGTTCGATGGCGCCTGCCATCAGAGCACTGCGCGTGATTGCAGCTACCGCCTGCAGCGAATTCGATTCAAACGGCGCAGGCACCACCGCATGCGGCACTACGCCTTCGAAGGCGACGTCATCGCGCGGCTCCCCTGCGAGATTGTGACCGGGCGTAATTGAGATGCCCGATGCATCGCGGGCAACTACGATCAGTTGGGCTTCCGGGCCCTCACTAATGAATACGATGTGCGTGCAGGCACTGCCCCAAGGCACCCGTACAAGTGCCCCGCCGACGTGCCACTCGTCGCCGGTGCGGGTGAGCCGGACCGGTTCCGAGAGCGACGAAAAGCCGAGAGTCGGCAGTTCTATCTCTTCAACACCTGCAAGATCAACGAGCCAGTGCCCGATCATTGCCTCGGCCATCGGCACGGCAGCTGCGTGCTTGCCTGCGATTGCCAGAAGCTCGCAGGCAACTGCCCAGCTCACGCCCACGCCGCCCTTGCTTTCAGGCACCAATGCCTTGTCAAATCCAACGCTTTTAAGGACCTCCCATAAGTCAGAGGGTCCCTCAGCGAAAATGCTCGCTGCCGTTTGATGGAGCATCTCGCGAGTTTCATCATCCATCGTTTGCTCCTTCCTTCTGTTCGCGATCGGAGGGCGCTGCGAACGTGTGTTCGACTAATTGCACTACCTGATCCTTAATTCCACGTATGTCTGCCGGCGAACCTTGTATAAGACGTTGCGATGCAAGGCCACGAAGCGCGCCCACAACGAACTCAGCTCCGAGCGCTGGATTAATATCGCGGCGCACCTCGCCCTGCTCAATTCCGATGCGAAGGTTGTCCTCCAGCCAGGCAAACATTTCGCGGTTGTATACCGCTACTACGTCGGCCGTCTCCGAGTCTTCGAGCAAGGACTCCGCCAGCAGCAACAGGAGGGTTCGGGTGTTTATCCACTTCGGATCGCTACGCCCCAGGTACACGCGGACATAGCCAAGAACCGCCTGCAGGCCGGCAGGAGGCTTTGGCGCATCTTGCATCTCCTGCGCGAACGACCGATTGATGTGCAGCGTCAGGGCACGCAACAGCGCACCTTTGCTGCCGAAGTGGTGCGCGGCTTGTCCCCGGCTGTAGCCAGCCGTGAGGCCCACCTCCGCCAAGGTCATTCCGACCCATCCTTTGCGCGAGAGCAGGGTCCGCGCTGCCGCAAGAAGCCTCATCTCAGCTTCCTCGCGCCGCTCTTGCTGCGTGCGGCGTTGGGGCGGCGAGGTCTGCGTTTCTTTGCTTGCTACGCGTTTGCTTCCCCGGACAGTCTGCCGCCGTAGCTCAGCCTCTTCTTGAACAGTCCAACTGGGTGAAGGCCATCCCGCTGCTTCTTCGACTTCTTGCCCTTTGCGCACGTCTTACTCCTTAGAACGCCCTTGCAGCATAACAACTTACTGGTCAGCAATCAAGAACTTATTTGTCGACTATCAATCAAAGAAGAATCTAGCAGCCGATCCCGGAATGCGGCTGGGTAAGCAGCGCCTGGTCCGGTGGACTTTTTAGAAGCGAATCAAGGGAGCCAGACAAACCCCACTCCACCAACCCCCGCGGTCCCTGGTGGGCCTGAGCAGGCATTCACATTGTTGGCGCCGCAACCCAAGAAAGCACTTGTGACGTGGAAAGTGTCTCAAGGGGTCCCAGGGCAAGATGGGCTCTGCAGCTGGGCCTGCCGCTTGTCCAGGTGAAACCGCTGGCCATTGACTCTTTCGGAGGCGCCCGTCCGGTCCAAATAAGGAGTGATGCCACCGAGGTGGAGCGGCCAGCCAGCGCCAGCGATCATGCAAAGGTCCACGTCCTCCGCCGATGCGACCACTCCTTCGTCAAGTAGAAGCCCGATCTCTTGCGCCAAGGCGTCCTGGACACGTTCAAGCAGTTCCTCCGAAGTCGCAGGGCTGTCAGTGAACTCCAGGATTTCCAAGGTGGACCGTGGGATGTGCGGGCTGCCATCGGATTCATCAGACCAGAACGAGGTGATGCCATGGTCTATCAGTCTCTGGAGATTAGTCGAGATGGGGAACCGGTCGCCGAAGGCGAGATGGAGGGATTCGATAACATGCTGCGCCACAGGAAGACCGATCATGGCCAAAAGCCGAAATGGCGTCATTGGCAGTCCCATGGGCTTGAGTGCCTTGTCGGCGACGTCAGCAGGGGTGCCCGCGTCAAAGGCCCTCAGGACCTCCGCAACCAGCCGCAGTAGTACACGGTTAACCACAAATCCTGTGGCATCACGGATGAGCACCGAGGTCTTTTTCAGCGTGCTACCGAGGACGAACGCTGTGGCCAAGGCTTCATCATTGGTTTTGGCTGCCTGCACAACCTCCAGCAGGGGCATGGCGGCGACCGGATTAAAAAAGTGAAACCCGATGACGCGTTCCGGGTGCAGGAGGTCTGCGGCCATCTCCGTCACCAGCAGCGAGGACGTATTGGTGGCAAGAACGCACTTTTCGGAAACGACGGACTCGACTTCTGCGAGGACCTGCTTCTTGACAGAGAGTTCTTCGAAGACCGCCTCGATCACGAAGTCAGCGTCGGCAAAGGCGGTTTTGGACACCGAGCCGCTAATAAGGGTTTTAAGGCGATCGGCGTCGTCCAGGGAGATGCGTTTGCGGGTGAACAGCTTGTCCACCTGGGCGTGGACGTCACCTACACCTCTATCTACGCGGCCTTGGTCGATGTCCGTCATCACAACGGGTACCTGCAGCTGTCGGGCAAACAGCAGGGCCAGCTGCCCGGCCATCAGTCCAGCGCCGACAACTCCGACCTTGTTGATCGGGCGGGCCAGCGCCGGATCAGGCGCATTCGACGGATTCTTGGCTCTACGCTGTAGAAGTTCAAGAAACGCATACACGGAATCCTTGAACTGCGGTGTCAGGATCAGTTCGCCGAGTGCGTTGACTTCCAAATCCGCGGATTGTGCCTGATCCAGACTCCTGCCCAGTTCGAGCAGATCCAGCAGACGAGCAGGGGCAGGTGAGGCATTGGAGGTCTTGGATGCAACGATGGCCCGACCCGCAGCCACGGCCGCATCCCATTCTTCCCGAGAGGAGCCGGCAACCGAGGCCCGCCGTCGGTCAAGTTCTTCCCGGAATGCCGTATCGGTAATAACCCGGTCAGCCCAGGCCAGTGACTGACTCAGGAAATCGGGACTGTCGAATACAGTGTCTGAAATACCAAGCTCATACGCTGACCTGCCGTCAAGAACCTTGTTGTTAGCCAGTGGGTTCTCGATCATCAACTTCACCGCATTAGTGGGCCCGATGAGCCGGGGAAGTCGGTACACTCCGCCCCAGCCGGGCACCAGGCCGAGGTAGGCCTCGGGCAGAGATATCCCCTTCGCGTCCGATGAAATTGTACGGTAGCGCGCTGCCAACGCGACTTCCAGCCCGCCGCCTATGGCCGCGCCATTGACGAAGGCGAAAGTTGGAACTTTTATTGCCGCGAGTGCGCCAAACACCTGATGTCCTAGACGTGCAACAGCTCGGGCCGACTCCAGGTCCTTCACGCATTTCAGAGACTTTAAGTCTGCGCCGGCCACAAAAAAGCGATTCTGGCCGGTGATGCCAACGCCAGCCACGCGTCCTGAGTCGACGCCCTTCGCGACTTCCGCAAGCATCCCGTGGAGTGCCTGCAGCGACTCGGGGCTAAAGGTGGCGGGCTTGCCGTCACCACCGGTCAGAGTGATCAGCGCGAAGTTGCCGGCTCCAGGCAGCTGGACCTCTGTCAATTGCACATAGGGCGAGAGCCCGCCGAGGGGCTTGGCATCCGGATCACCGGATTGAGCTTCCGTGCGAGTCGGGTTTGTCATATGTCATTCCTTAGTCGAGGGAGGCAGTAGTGGCGGTCCGACACCGTCAGATCGGCTCTCTACAGAAGGGCATCGCGAGGTCACCGGGAAACCTGGTGGGCGACTTGTGCGGCGGGGATTGCCCGGGAGGACGAGCGCCTACTTTGCGTTAGCGTCTCCGCACCTTGGGAATATGATACTTGCTTAGCAACTATGATATTACTGTAGTTTTTGGCAAGACGAGATTTAGACCGGCGCATGCCCAGGCCCGAGGCGGAACTCTCTCAGCTGAGCATCCGGTACCAGGGCTCAGTCGCTGCTCGCCTCGGACGCCAGCTTTCTGAGAACGGGAATGACTGCCTCGAGCACCCTGCGGTCTTCCGGCGTCAAGCGCTCGCTGACTGTCCGGTCCAGCCAGCCATACCCAACAGACACCTCCTGAGAAAGTTTTTCGCCGCCCTCCCGCGTAAGTTCGATCCAGACCCGGCGACGGTCCACGTCATCAGGTACGCGCGTCACAAGCTGCAGCCGTTCCAATTCCCGCGCAGCGAGCGAGATGCCCTGAGGGCTGACCCGTCCAGCCACAGCAAGTTCCGAAGTGGTGGCCCGTCCGTGCTTGGACAGATATCTGAGAATGCCCAGCTTTCCAGGCGAGAGGGTCCGTTCTACGTTCAAGCGCGCCAGTAGAGGGTGCAGCGCCTCAAAGAAGGAGTGTGTCATTTTCTTCTGGTCGATCATGCCTCGAATATACAACCGACTTGATCAACCTGCTTGCTCTTTCATGCGAAAATCCTCTCTGGCAGGGCGCGTATCGACTCCTCGCCCAGAAAGAAAACGATCGCGACGCTGGCCTCATGCGGCAACCGAGCTTGAGGTTTCGGACACGACTGGTCGGGCGTCCAGCCGTGTCCAGAATCCTGCGAGGCGGTCAACCGACTGCCGAGATCAGGCCTGAGCGTCGCGGATGGCTCGATTCACGGCGGAAATGACAGCCTTGAGAGCGGCCGTGCTTGTGTTGGCGTCGATGCCGACGCCCCACAGCACGCGCTCCCCCACTGCACACTCCACGTAGGCTGAAGCCATCGCGCTACCGCCCTCTGAGAGGGCGTGCTCGCTGTAGTCCAGCACCCTGAGGTCCACACCATCCTGCTGGAGGATGCTCAGCAGGGCAGCGATTGGGCCGTTGCCGGTACCGGTGCGCTGAACCTGCACGCCGTCTACGGTGAGTGAGGCGTGAAGCGTCATGCCGCCGTCGTCATCTGTTTCCGTCTTGACCGCGCCCAGCGAGTATCGGCCCCACTGCCCGTCAGCCTCGCGGGAGGGCAGATATTCGTCCTGGAAGATCTGCCAAAGCTGAGCGCCGCTGACTTCCCCGCCCACCGTGTCAGTGCGTCGCTGGATGACGCCCGAGAACTCGATCTGGGCACGTCGCGGCAGATCCAGGCTGTGCTCGGTCTTAAGCAGGTAGGCCACTCCGCCCTTGCCGGACTGGGAATTGACCCCCATGACTGCTTCATAGGAGCGACCCAGGTCCTTGGGGTCGATGGGCAGATACGGAACCTGCCAAGTGAAGTCGGAAACGTCTTTGCCGGCAGCGGCCGCGTCCCGTTCGAGTGCTTCGAAGCCCTTCTTGATGGCGTCTTGGTGTGATCCGGAGAACGCGGTGAAGACGAGATCGCCACCGTAGGGCGAACGCTCCGGGACGGGCAGCTGGTTGCAGTACTCCACCGTGCGCCGGACCTCGTCGATATTGGAGAAGTCAATCATGGGATCGATGCCCTGGACGAAAAGGTTCAGGCCCAGGGTGACAAGGTCCACGTTTCCGGTCCGCTCGCCGTTGCCGAAGAGGCAGCCTTCGATCCGCTCCGCGCCAGCCATGTACCCCAGTTCCGCGGCAGCAACACCCGTTCCGCGGTCGTTGTGTGGGTGCATGGACAGGATGATGGCCTCCCTGGGGTGCAGATGACGGCTCATCCACTCGATCGAATCGGCGTAAACATTGGGAGTAGCCATTTCCACGGTTGCGGGCAGGTTAATGATGACCTGCCGGTCAGCGGAGGCTTCAAAAACATCGGCCACGGCATTGCACACCCTCACCGCGTACTCCAGTTCCGTGCCCGTGAAGGATTCCGGGGAGTACTCATAGATGATATGCGTGTCAACGAGCGTTTCCTCGTATTTTTTGCAGAGCCGGGCGCCTTGGAGGGCGATATCCAAAATTCCGTCCTCGTCTTGGTTGAACACCACGCGGCGCTGCAACACCGAGGTGGCGTTGTAAAGATGGACAATCGCCTGCTTGGCGCCCACCAAGGATTCGTAGGTCCGCTCAATCAGGTGTTCGCGGGCCTGGGTCAGGACCTGGATGGTCACATCGTCCGGGATATGGTTGCCCTCAATGAGCTGCCGGACGAAATCGAAATCGGTCTGGGAGGCGGACGGGAACCCGAGCTCGATCTCCTTGTAGCCCATGCGGACCAGCAGGTCGAACATCTTCATCTTGCGCGCCGGGCTCATGGGATCGATCAGAGACTGGTTACCGTCGCGCAGGTCCACGGCGCACCAGCGGGGCGCCTTGGCGATGATTTTGTCCGGCCAGGTGCGGTCTGGCAGTTCCACCTTGATCTGGTCCTGGAACGGCGTGTAGCGGTGGGCGGGCATTCCTGAGGACTTTTGTGCGTTTTGCATTACGGGAGGCCTTTTCTTGAGATCTTCATTGAAGGGTGGCCGGGTAACACGAACTCCGCGACGAGGATGGCCTTGCGCTAGATTGCGCCTGAGGACTCGCCGCGGCAGCTAAGGGGCGGGAGCTCCGTGCGCACGATCTGAAGGTAGGACGAGTGCTCGGACGAAAGGGCGCTGCTGCTGTTGAGTCGGACACCAAGGGCCTGCAGGTCATGGACGACCATGTCGAGCATCGCACTCCTCTCAGTTGACCTGTCGCGGGATCGGTTCCGCGGTCGTCCGCGCCGGGGAGGTGGCTTCTTAGGGCCGGCGAGTTCGGATTGCGGACTTCTGGACGGGCCGTGTTTTGTCAGCTCAACCAATGGGTCGAAAAAGAGGGGCAAGCCCGGCGTGTGGGGTTCGACTGCGACCGGAAAGCTTGTTGCTGGCTCTAACTTCTTCACTGCATTTCACCTCCAGGCGCGCGTTGGTCGAGCAGTTCCGCTAAATGCAGGCTCTTGCGGTCCGGGTCCAGCTGCTTGACCTGCATGGCGCAGCTGAAACCGTCGGCCAGAACGGGGACGTCGGAGGCTGTTTTAGACAAGGCCGGAGCCAAGGCCTGTTCGGCCACCTTCATCGAGATGGCGTAGTGGTTGGCTTCAAACCCGAAGTTCCCGGCGACCCCGCAGCAGCCTGTGGCTTCGTTGACGTTTGCGACACCGAGGGCGGCCAAGGCCTTTCGTTGGACGGTGGCCCCGAAGGTGGAGTATTCGTGGCAGTGGGTTTGCACGGTGACGTCCGTCGGCACGGCAGGTGGTGTCCAGCCGCCGTCGACCCATTCCTTCACGGCCTCCGCGAAGCTCCGGATCCTGTGGGAGACGCGTTCGGCCGCTTCGCTGCCGAGCAGTTCGGGTGCGTCCTTCTTCAACGCCGCGGCGCAGCTAGGTTCAATCACCACGATGGGGGTATCGGCCCCGTCGTCGAGCTTCGCGACCGCATTGCCCATGAGCTTCTTGGCGGTGTCCAACTGGCCGGTGGAGATCCAGGTCAAGCCACAGCAAGCATCGGACTCGCAGCCGACAGTGCGACCTGTGCTTTCCATGACCCGGGCCGCAGCCCCGGCAACCTCAGGCCTGAAGCCCTTGGTGAACGAGTCCACGAAAAGGACCGCATCTGCCGGGGCCGATGAATCCGCGTAGGGCGCCAATTCCTTGCGGAGCATGGCCCGGGAGGCAAACTTCGGCATCTTCCGGTGCGTAGTCAGCCCGCCTGCTGCGGCCACCACCTTGCCCAGCGGACTGGCAAGGACTAGGTTCACGAGCGGGCTGATCAGGGTGGTCAGTTTCAGCCAGCGCGGCAACCAGCCAAGGGAGAAATGCGACATGGGCCGCAGTTTGCCCTCGTAGTAGTGGGAGAAGAACTCCGACTTGTACGTGGCCATGTCCACCCCGGCAGGGCAGTCGTTGGAGCAGGCTTTACACGCCAGGCACAGATCCAGTGTTTCCCGGACATCCTTCGACTTCCAACCTTCGTCGATGCTTTTGGCACCTCGGACCATGTCCTGCAGAGCACGGGAACGGCCGCGCGTTGAATCCTTTTCGTCCCCTGTGGCTCGGTAGCTCGGGCACATGACGCCACCGGCATCGGATCGGCACCTGCCCACGCCAATGCAGGACTGGACGGCATGAACCCACGGGTCAGCACCGGCGGCCGCGGCCTCGACCGGACGGAGCTCAAAGTGAGTTCGCCACTCGCGTTGGGGAATACCTTCGTGCGCCAAGTTGGCATCCATGGGGTCCGCATCTGTCATGGATCCTGGGTTCAGGATGCCGGCAGGGTCCCAAAGTCCACGGTAGGTCTCAAATGCTGCGATCATTTTTGGGGAATACATGACCGGCAGAAACTCCGAGCGGGCGCGTCCGTCGCCATGCTCACCAGACAATGAGCCACCGTGCCGCACTACGAGGTCAGCTGCGGCGTGGGTGAACTTACGAAAGACGCCCCGGCCCTCCTCGCTACGCAGGTCATAAGTGATGCGGATGTGCATGCAGCCTGCACCAAAGTGCCCGTACATAATTCCGGTCAACCCGAACTCAGCTAAAAGGTCACGGAAATCGGACAGATATGCGGCCAGGTTCCGCGGCGCAACAGCTGAGTCTTCCCAGCCTGCCTGTGATTCCCCGCCGCTTGCCGGCCGGGAGGAAAGACCCGCCCCGTCTTCCCGGACCCGCCAGAGGGTGGCGCGCTGGACGAGGTCTGGAACCGCGCGCCCGTCCACCATCCGTCCGTTTGCCGCCAGCCGTTCGAGGAGCCGGGACGCTTCCCCGGCTACCTGCTCGGGGTTGTCCCCGTCCAAGTCCACATAGAGGAAGGCCTTGCCTTCGGGCAGGCCCAGAACTGAATCGGGTCCGCGTCGCAACTTCATTGTGTCCACGATGGCCTCGTCAATGCCCTCGACGGCGGCGGGCGAAAATTCCAGGATGGTCTCGATATCCTTGGCGGCGTCCACGACATCGGCGTACCCGAGACACACGAGGAGGGCGCTGGGTGCTTTAGGGACGAGTTTCATGCGGGCCCGCACGACGATCGCGCAAGTGCCCTCGGTTCCCACGAAGGCTCGGGCCACGTTGAAACCATTTTCAGGCAGGAGGTTGGCCAGGTGGTAACCGGAGACCTGGCGCTGGATACGGCCCAGCTCTACCCGAAAACCTGCCAGGTTGTCCTGGGCGAGCTGCTTAAGCTCCTCCCCCAGCTCAAAGGCGCGGGAGACCGAGAAGGTATCGGCTGGGTCAGTTGCGCGCAGACCGGTCGCCGTGGCGGTCAACTGTGCGCCGTCGGAAGTGACAACGTCAATCTCCAGCACATGATCAGAGGTGCGGCCGTAGCGTACTGAGTGATTACCGCAAGCATCGTTCCCGAGTGAGCCGCCGATCGTGGCCCGGTTCTTTGACGAAGGGTCCGGTGCGAACGTGATCCTCCCACCGGTGACCCTCTCTGTCTCAACGGTCAGGTGGGAGAGGACGACGCCGGGGTCGACGTCGACGGTTTTGGTGGCCTCATCGACGCTGTTGATCCGGTTCATGTACCGGGAGAAGTCCAGAACAATGCCGGGGCCTATGGCGTTGCCGGCCATGGATGTCCCGCCACCCCGGCTCACCAACGGTGTGCCGGTTTCCCGGCATGCGGCCACCGCAGCCACGACATCCTGGACGCTTCGTGGGAAGACCACGGCAACAGGCGGAACCCTGTAGTTGGACGCGTCATAGGAATACGCGGCAATACGATGGCCCATTTCTTCGGCAAGCACGCCCGCGGCTTCCAGCCGGGCAAGGACCGGTGCACGGCCCGGTGTGGAGAGGACATCTTGAGTCATAGCGTTATCAGGCTCCAGTTTCGTCCCGGTGAAGCCGGGCACGCACGTCGGATATGCAATATTGAAAAAATCTTCTGGTGACAAACCTGTCCAGTTGGAGAGGAACATCTCCCGGAAACAGCGTGGCTGCCCGCAGCGACGTTGACGCGCTCTGGAGAGCGTCCGTCATCAGAGCGTCCGGATCACCAGCGTGGGCCACACTTGCTCCTTTGTCCTCATGACAGTTTCATCCGCTCTGCGGCACATGCGTCACGCTACGACGACTGCTCCGGCGATGCTACTGGAATTGCACCAACCCCCTCACCCAAACTCTGGTGAAAATATTGGTAGTGGGTTGGCAGTGCGGCATCCCCGAATGCGCAACTGGTATAGGCACGCGAAGCTGTATCAAGACCGCTTCCGGGTATCCGTCATGCTCAGTTGCCGCAGGCGGTGGAACTCCTCTACTTCATCAAGGCGTAGGCACACCGACTCGATTGCCCGTTTCCCCGAAAGCACTTGCTCGGTGGTGCGCATTACTGCAATTTCATCCAAAATTGCCAGCGTTGGGGGGAGGAGCTTAAGCCTTCCGGCAGCTTCGTCTGAAAGGATCCTTCGCACCAGCATCCATTGCGACGATGTTGCCTCCGTCGTGACATGCTGGGGCTCCAGATCGGGCGCTACAGCAGTCACAAAAAAGAACGTATCGAAACGTTTGGGAAAGCCCTCAGGTGTGATCCAGTTTGCCCAAGGGACCAAGTCTTCTGGTTGTAGGACAACATCGCATTCTTCTGCCAGTTCACGCACGGCGGCAGACAGGAGGCAAGCGGCAGTTTGTGGCGCACTCGTTGCATCCGTTCCAACCCTGGTCCGCCGCCATGCCACCGCCTGAGAGTCCAACAGCGTTCTGCTCAGCGCCGATGGCAAGGAGTCAGCAGCGTCGACGCGGCCTCCTGGAAATGCGACCACACCAGCAGCAAAATCCATCGTTAGTGCCCTGCGTTGGACAAAGACTTCAACTCCGTGCAGGGAATCCCGCATCAGGACCACGCTTACTGCAAGCCGCGGAACCGGTGGGTCCATTGCGCATATCTCCTCACCAGCGGTAATGCTCATTGATTCCTCCTGCCGAGTTGCCCAACTCTCGTTGTCATGGTGTGTAAGCAGCAGACCGATACAGGAGAACGACCCAGAAACCCTCTTGGCAGACGTCGCCTCGCTGATTGAGTATCTGAAGTCTGGTTTTCACAATGCCCCGGTCCGGCTTAGTCGCAGAAGGCCGGAGCTCTACTACCTCTTCCCGTACAGCAATGGTGTCGCCGATGCGAACAGGTGCAATGAGGTTCCAGTCATGAATGCCGAGAAATGCTATGGCCGAACGTTCCTTCCACCCCATTCCCATTTCCAGGCCAAAAGCGATCGCAAGTGTCCCAGGACCGTGGAAAACCCGTTCTCCAAACTGAGTACCACGGGCATACTCCTGGTTGGTGTGTAGGGGGTGCATATCCCCCGACCACGTCGCGAAGGTAACCAGGTCCGTCTCTGTAATCGTTCGCCCTTGAGACGACCACGAATCTCCTGTTTGGAGATCCTCAAAGAATCGGGTTGCTGAAGGGATCAGACGATTCTCGGCCCCTGCATCCATCTTTGCTCCTGTTCGGTTACCGCCTAGGCCCCGGAAGGGCCCCAGCCGGCTTCGAGTCGATCCGCATTAAAATCACGGCCAGTAGCCCCCTCATAGGATGCTGAATCTCTCGGGACGATTCGGATTGGCTTCCCTCCGGAGAGCTCTTCGGATACGTGGGCGATAACCCCAGGCAGCGTCGAGAGCAAGGCAATACCTGTCCCTTCTTCTGGCGTGAAGCCGAGCCCCAGCAGTATCGCGGCCATAACACCAACGTCATTTATCGGGATGTCCGACTTACCTGGGAGTTTCGTGAAGGCCCTGTGCACTGCCTCGTACACTTCAGCCGCCTGATCCCACAGACCTTCCTGCATAGCAATCGATCGGAGCCGTTCAGCGCGAGGATCAACAACCTTAAAAATGGGGTGCCCCAAGCCCGGGATGCGTTCCCTTGCTTCACGCATGCGGTTTACCTTATCCTCAGCGAAAGCTTCGAGCGTGAGGCCGGATCCCAGAAACTCCGCATGCGTAGCCCGGATGAAGCGGCCGCTGTCCTCAGTCGCCAGCGTGTGCTTCCCGACAGATAAACAGGCGGCTGACATGCCGATAGCCATACTTGGATTGGCGGAGACAGCAAACCTTGCGGCCACTGTCCCGGGCTTTTCAAGACCATAATCCAAGATTCCGCTGAGGACTGCGTCCAGCGCCCGTATCTCATGGTCCGAAGGGATCCGACCACGGATCACGAGAAATATGGCTGCCGTGAAGGGGATTTGCCCGATCAGATCCTCAAGGTCATAGCCGCGAACATAAACGTTCGTATCAGTGACTTGGCTAACAGAGGATGACCAATAAGCCCCAGACTGGTCTGCAGTATCCTTTTGCAATGTTTCTCCCGAACCGTCATGTGTTTCAAAGGGCCTGCGGTGCTAGGCAAGATGACGAGCCAAGCTCCAAAATATGTCGGCCATGTCCTTGAACTTTAGAATCAACCGCATCATCCTGGCATTGGAGATTTTCTGAAGCCGTGACCTCCAGGCGGAAAATTACTAACGCATCTGCGCAAGTGCTGACGGATCAGTCAAGCGACGAAAACGTGGCACTGCTTGGAGCCGGGTCCCCCAGCGTACGGTCAGTTGGGGGACCCGGAGTTGGTACCGGCATAATCGTTGCCCTTCCCGTTCTGTGGTCTGGGCGCCTTGATTTGCCGGAATCTGGTGACGGTTTGTCGTACCCGCCACCTTAAAGCGACAAGACGGGTACCGGCCCCGGAATTTTTTCAACGCCCGCCACCCGCCCCTAGTCAAAGTACAAACGCGGGGCGCCAGCGCCCATCCTCATCCCTCACTTGCGAGTCCATAGTGGGCGGCCCAGATACCGAACCTCCAACCCGGCTCCTGTAGCTTCCACGACAACGTCGACAAAAAGCCGTGAAGATGACAGTTTCACTCGGAAGATCCCCAACGTAGTTTGTAGGGCATGGGAAGCAAAAGCGTAATTATCACCGGATCCGGCTCTGGCATCGGCCGGGCCATTGCCCAGGCATTCGTCGAAGCAGACTACGAAGTCTATGCGAGTGACGTTTCAGAGGAACGTTTGGCGGAGACCCGGCAAGAGCTCGGCTCTCCGGACTCACTGCACACACGGGTCGTAGATGTTAGCGACTACCACTCGGTGTCTGCCTTGGTGGACGAGGTTGTCGAGAAGACCGGCAAACTGGACGTCATGGTCAACAGCGCGGGAGTCTTCGACGGGTATGCCGACGTGCTCGAAACGACGCCCGAGTTGTGGGCCAAGATTATCGGAGTCAACCTGACAGGAACGTTCTACGGCTGCCGTGCAGCGGCGCAGGCAATGACGAAGCAGAACTCGGGTCGCATCATTACAATCGGCTCCGTCGCGGGCCAAAGGGGCGCAGCAGACGGCATCTCCTACGTCGCGTCCAAGGCGGGCATAGAGGGGCTGACCCGTCGTCTCGCCATCGATGTTGCTCCACACGGGGTAACCGCCAACGTTGTCGCCCCGGGCGTCATCAAGACAAATCTTCGTGCGACTTCTGAGGAGATCTTGGGTGATCTCGTTTCGACGCAGCAGCGAGGCATCGGGGTGTCGCCTGAAATTATGGACTTCCTCATTCCGGCAAAACGATCGGGCGAACCCTCAGAGGTGGCGAGCGTAGTGCTGTTCCTCGCGTCCGACGCTGCTGGTTATGTGAACGGGCAAACGATCCAGGTCGACGGCGGCTGGAACGCGACGTAGTCCTGCCGACCGTGTGGCCTGCTAACAACAGCTACCCCACCAACTCCCCCTTCGGGGCAAACATGAACCAACCGGAAACCAGGATGATCTTGGGCTCCGAAGTGAAAGGTGTATAAGTGATCAAGACAGCATTGACGGAAGCCCTGGGCCTCCAATACCCCGTCTGCTCCGCCGGCATGGCGCGTGTGGCGCAGGCCGAACTCGTCACCGCGGTCAGTAACGCTGGCGGCCTGGGATGCCTGGGCGGCGTCAGCTTCATGCCCGATGACCTTCGCGCCGAAATCAAGAAGATCGAAGCTGGAACCGACAAGCCCTATGCAATTAATCTCCTGCTACCGGACTCACTCACCACTGAAGATGAAGCACAGTGGGCGCCAGTGCGCGAACTGTGGCAATCGCTTTCGGGTGCACACCAAGAAAAGCTTGCAGGTGTAGAGGCGCTTTTGACGCCTGGGGCCGTTGCAGACCAGGTGCAGATTGTCCTGGATGCCGCACCCTCGGCAGTTGTTTTGACGTTCGCTACACCGGACTGGTTCATCAAAGAGTGCAAGGACCGCGGAATCACGGTCTTCTCTCTTGTCGGCTCCGTGGGCAAGGCCCAGGAGGCCAGCGCAGCGGGTGTCGACTTTATTGTCGCTCAAGGAACTGAGGCCGGCGGCCACACCGGATACGCATCCACTATGACCCTTGTCCCTGCCGTAATTGATGTGGTGGATCAGCCAGTCCTGGCCGCCGGCGGGATCGCCGATGGACGCGGCCTGGCCGCCTCCCTGGCTTTGGGCGCGGCGGGCGTCTGGGTGGGAACGCGATTCATTGCCAGCCCCGAAGCATATGGGCACGACAATTTCAAGAACCGAGTGGTGGAAGGATCCTTCAAGGATAGCACTATCACTTACTCGTACAGCGGTAAGCGTATGCGTGCATTCGAGAACAAATGGACCTCGGAATGGGAGTCTTCTGACAAGAAACCCGCAGGATTTCCTGGACAATACGCCGTCGCCGGCACGCGGGTCGAAACCGGATATCAGGATGGCGACATGGACTTCGGAATGATGCCCGTGGGCCAGACCATGCAGCTTGTCCACGAAATCCTGCCCGCTGGGGAGATCGTCAAGAATATGGCAACGGATGCAGAAAAGATTCTGCGTGGACTTGCCGCCGGCAAATAGCAGGCATCGCCAATAAAAAGGCAAAGGGCCCGTTGAGTTAGACGAGTCCGACTCAACGGGCCAGTTGGAATCTTCCAACTATCAAAAGAAAGTGAAAGCGTAAATGAATGAATCGTCGCCGGAGCTAACGGATCCTGTCTCCGCAGCGCTGGAATCCATCGCCGAGCAATACCCCGATAAGACAGCGATTGTCGACGGCGACACCTTCATGAGCTACAAGGATCTCCAGACATCAATTGAGCATCGCTCAGCCGTGCTGCTTTCGGCCGGGCTCAAGCCGGGTTATCGGGTGGCCCTCGTCGCGGAAAGCTCAGCGGACTATCTCTCCACAGCCCTCGCTGTATGGCGAAGTGGCGGCGTATTGGTTACTGTCTATCCTTCTTCGGGTCCAGAGGACCTTGAATATGCCATCGCCACAAGTGACCCGGCGCTGATAGTCATCTCCGAAAGCGTTGATCGTGCGCATATCGCCCCTGCCTCACGAAATGCCCCGATTGTCGATATCGTTGACTTCCACGTAACCGAGGTTCGGCACGACGCTCTACCCAACCCCGAGGGTCTTCGCGAACCCCTTTCCATGATCTGCTTCTCGTCAGGCACCACGAGCCGCCCGAAAGCGATCATGCTTTCTGCTACAGCCATTTATAACTGCGCGGACACCTACGGCGAAGTCTGGCACCTTTCGTCCGAAGACAATGCCATCATCTGCCTGCCGATGGCATGGCTCTATGGGCTTGCTAGCACATCCCTGGCCGTCCTGCTGCGCGGCGGGACAGTGGTGATAGTCCGGAGGGCCCGCCCGGACATGATAGCTCCGGCCATTGAGGAGCATTCGGCCACATTCCTTGCCGGCGTGACGGCGACTTTCGGAAAGCTGGCCCAATACGCTGAAGCCCGGGCCGGGGATCGGCTGGCTTTCCCATCACTTCGACTGTGCATCTCAGGCGGAGAGCCCAGGAACGAAGCAGCGTTCAGCCGCTGGGAAGCCCAGACTGGACTACCCGTCCTGGATGCGTACTGCGCCTCCGAATGCCTCCCACTGGTGACTTACGACCCCATCGCGAACCCAACCCCTAAGCCAGGGTCGGCGGGCAAGCTTGTGCCCCGGTCGAAGCTAAAGGTTCTCGACGCCGACGGAGCGGAAGTTCCACCCGGGCAGGTTGGGGAGGCGTACTCGACTGGACCGGGGCTTATGCTCGGCTACTGGCGTGATGAAGAACAAACGCGGACAGCCATCACTGATGACGGCTGGTACCGCACAAAAGATCTTGTTCGGGTGGATGAGGACGGTTTCGTCTACGTGGTTGGGCGGCTCTCAGACGTCATCATCCGTGGTGGAACAAACATCTCGCCGGCGGAAGTTGAGCGTGTACTTCAGGAGCACGCCTCCGTTGGTGAAGTGGCCGTTGTTGGTCTTCCCGATGACGTCTACGGCCAGCGCGTGGTTGCTGCCGTCGTCCCCAGGGGCATAGAGCCCCTCGACGAAGCCGACCTGAAGGGATTCGCTGCCGCCCGCTTGTCGTCATACAAGGTTCCAAGCGAGTTCATCGCCGTCGACTCGCTTCCAGTGAATTCGACAACCGGCAAAGTCAATAGGCGGGACGTGGCGACACTGTTGACAGCTGAAAAGAGCCAGGGCAGGGCTTAGCAGCCGGCTCCTAGGCCGACAAATCACGAGACGGCCACCCTCATACGTGTTGCATCAAGACGAAGTTAGGACATGACGAAATGAAGCTCGACAAGGCCGGTGTGGTTGTTGTAGGCGGCGGAATAGTGGGTGTATCAACTGCCTATTTTCTTGCTTCAAAGGGGCACGATGTTGTGCTTCTCGAACAGCGGGAACTTGGCCACGGCGCTTCCGGGCGAAATCTCGGCTTCCTCCACATGCAGAATCGCCACGGCGACTACGCCGTCGAACTGACCCGTGCAGGGAGGGCCCTGTACGACGACTTTGCAGACATCCTCGGGCCATCCTTCGAATACAGAAGCAACGGTGCCATGACGTTCTTCTACACGGACGATCAGCGGCGAGTCTATAAGGAATTTGTGGAAGCCCGGATCGCAGACGGATTCAAAGCCGAGCTCCTTGACGACCAGGCCGCTCATGAAGCCGCCCCGATATTGCCGCCCGATGTTATTGGAGCCACGTTCAGCCCCGAAGATGGCCAAATTCGTACCCCGAAGTTCGTCCGTGCCTTGGCGCAGGAATGCCGCAGGCTCGGTGTTCGAATTCATGAAAACACGCCGGTCCTCGGACTCCTGCGGAACGGCTCGAAAGTCGTCGGAGTACGAACAGCCGGCGGCAGCGTTTCAGCGGACAACGTCGTTTGGGCGGGTGGTGTGTGGTCTACAATGCTCGAATCAGAGGGCGTAACCGTACCCATCAAGCCGCACAGGCTGGGTGCTGTCCTACTGGCTCCTGTAGAGGAGAAGCTCGATAAAATCCTCAATGGACCGCTTGCTGCGAAGCAATACGCCCACATCCGGAACCTCCCCAGTTACCGGGACGAGTACTTCACCTCCCCTTCAGAGGACCAGTCACAGGGCCTCGAACACATGGAATGTGTGGCCAAGACCGAGGACGGGAATCTATTCATTGGCTGCCCAATGGACTACCCCGACCAACTCGACGACAGGATGCCTGCCGCCGGTCTAAAGCTGGCCATCGATTCATTGCTCAAAACCTTCCCGAACTACAGGTCTCTCGGTATTGAACGTGCCTGGGCTGGCCTCGTCCCCGCCACGGCTGACTCCCTCCCGATCGTTGACGAGGTGGAGGAACTTCCCGGGCTGATTCTGGCCACCGGGCACGTCTACGGCAACTTGGCCGGGCCGATCACGGGAAAGCTGGTGGCCGAACTGATCTCAGGCGACCGCCTCAGCCACTCCCTCGACGAACTTTCCCTCTACCGGTCGTCCCTGACCACCCCGGTAGACGGAGTCATCCGCTATTAGCCCCGGGCACCCGCCCTGCCACAAGAGCACCAAAAACTATACGGAAGTGAAAGAAACATTGACTACTCATCTACTCGGCACGACCAATGAGTCAGCCGTGCGCTACCTGGACGAGTTGGAACTTGGACAGCAGTGGAACTCGGCAGGACGGACCGTCACAGAGTTCGATGTCGTAACGTTCGCCACCTGGTCCGGAGACATGCACCCGCTGCACACCAACGAGGAGTACGCCAAAACGACAGAATTTGGCACCCGGCTCTTCCATGGTCCCGGCGCACTTTCAATTGCCTTTGGGCTGGAAATGGCGCTGGGATGGAAGAACGGCTCAGCAATCGCCTTTCTAGGAATTGACAACTGGAACCTCCGTGCCCCGATCCGTATTGGCGACACCATCAGTGTCCGCGAAGAAGTGATTGGCATCAAGCCGTCTGCCAGCAAGCCCGACCGGGGTGTTGTGACCACTCGGGTTCAAATTCTGAACCAGGACGGCGTGATCTGCCAGGAAGGCGACTGGATCGTCCTTCTTTCCCGGCGGCCAGCCTAGGCTGGCCGCTCGAACCAGAACATTCGGCAAGGCGAACTCCCTTGCCTGAAACAGAAAGTTGCTCGTAGTGCCTCTTCATCTACCCGACGGCAAACGCCTCGCCGTTTCTCTAAGCCCCGACTTTGATGCCCAAAGCGTATGGCTAGGCACTTTTCGATCAACGTCCCAGTCCTTGATGTCCCGAGGTGAATTCGGCGCCTTAGTCGGCGCCCCACGACTCCTTGACGTTTTCCGTCGCTACGGAATCACTACGACGTGGTGTGTGCCCACACACACGATGCAAACGTTCCGCAGCTCAGTGGATGCAATTGTCGAATCCGGCCATGAAATCGGCGCTCATGGTGTCTACCACGAATATGTGCCTTCCCTCGATCGAACCGAGGAGGAACGGCTGCTGGAACTTCAAATAGCCCAGCACGAAAAGCTCCTGGGTAAACGTCCTCGGGGATACCGATCTCCTGCATTGGATGTTACGGACAACACCCTCGATCTCCTTGCGAAATTCGAGTTTGACTGGGATTCATCTCTCATGGGGAGGGACTTCGAGCCTTACCGGCCCCGGATGGTGGTCGGCATTAGCGAGGAAGAAGGCAACACCTTCGGCCCGGAGAGCAGCGTACTTGAGTTCCCTGTCTCATGGTTCCTCGACGATTTCCCCGAACTCGAATCTTTCAAGGGAAACGCGCTCATGCAGAGCAACGAGACGGTTCTGGCTCGTTGGATCGACAGTTTCAATTTCGCCTATGAGCGATGTGCCGGGGGCGCAATGACGTGGACACTACACCCGCAGACCATTGGACGGGCACACAACCTTATAATGCTCGAAAAGTTCCTCGACCACGTCACTTCATTTGAAGGTGTATGGTTTCCAACGCTCTCCGAGCTCTTCAACTGCTGGCAAGACGACGCTGCGCCAGCGGCGGCATCCTCCCCCGCAGGTTCCAGAACCCTCCTGAATGACCTCGATCCGCTAGATAGGATGATTCCGTGATCAGAATGCTTCTCATAGGTCCTCCCGGAGCTGGCAAAGGTACGCAAGCAAGCTACATTGCAAAGAGGTTCGGGATCGTCAGCATTTCAACCGGGGACATCTTCCGCGAAAATGTCAAAAATGAAACACGCTTGGGCCAAACGGCTAAATCATATCTGGATGCAGGGCAATTTGTGCCCGATTCGGTGACGAACGCGATGGTTCGTGAGCGCCTGGAACAAAACGACGCGGACAACGGATTTCTGTTGGATGGATATCCCCGCACTCTAGGTCAGGTTGACTATCTCGACGTGATCCTTGCAACCAAGGGGCGCGAGCTTGACGTCGTACTGCAGCTCACTGCCGATACAGAAGAACTGGTCCAGCGTTTACTCCAGAGAGCTGAACGCGAAAACCGCTCGGACGACACTGCGGAAGTCATTAGAAACAGGATGAAACTGTATTTCGACCAGACAACCGCCGTTACGTCCCGGTACGGCGAACGCGGCATCTTAACGGAGGTGGATGGGCTGGGAAGTATCTCGGACGTATCCAGCAGAGTTTCGACCGCACTGGATCTTACTCTCGGATTGTCATCAAGGCAGACCACCGCCGTAGCGGCTAATGGCAGACTCGAGCCGGCGCCTGTTCTAGTTGCCACGGCACTCCCCTAAGAATTCGTGTCCTAGTCTCCTTGAGAGGCCTCAGCTCCCGGAACGAACCGAGTGGATAGGACGCTTCCGCCGGCATCAACCTCTGCGTGACATTCCTGTCGCTGGTCGGGTTGACACGCCGGCAAACCGATGATCCTTCTGCGGCTGTGCCGTGCCCGCGCCAGAGCTTCAGCGAGCAGGCATCGCAGGTCCGGTGCCGGCACGGCACAGCCGCAGGCCCCGTGAAGCGCTGGTGGCCACCCTCATCGGATCCACCAGGGCCATCGCGAGGAAGCCGCTTCGTTCGGTTTCTCGTGGCGGCTGATCCAGCGAAAATTGGACCAGCGATGCTGGGTACTGATCAACACCGCTTCGAAAACGGTCGGCTCTGGCACACGGTTTGCCGGTGGTGAATAGAGATCGAAGTGCTCATCGTTGCCACCATCACCAGGAACCGTGACAAGCCAAAAAAGCCCTTGATGGGCGGGCAATGCGGGCTAAAGTCCCTCCCCACCTGGCGGCCTCCTGCTCAGAATTCGTTTCATCACTTCATCTTCGACTCTCACGCATGTGCAATCGTTACTGGCGTGATTAGAGATCAAGTGGTGGCCAGCAAGGGATAAGTAGAACTTGGCCGGCAATTAGATTCATCGTGTTTGGAATTAGTTAGAGAAAGTGGGGCCGGGCAGTTGTTGCAAGGAGTGTTTGCTTTCGGGAAATTCGCCGGAACGAACTTCTTGTCCGAAGGTCGTTGCAGCCTGGAGTAGTCTTGATCGAAGATCTGCGTATTGCTTGACAACTTAGCAACTTTCCCACCGCGAATCCCGGCCATATCCTGCCACAGAACCTGTCCGGTGGTCGCTTTGCCAGCGCCGATGCCGATTGTGGGGATATATCGCTGCATCTACCCGTCCCGCGGTATCCGCAGGAACCATTTCCATCAGAACGCAAAAGGCGCCCGCCTCTTCCAAGGCCAGGGCGTCTTCAATCAGCCTTTGGGCGTCGTGGCTGCGGCCCTCCACGCGGTATCCGCCGAGAGCGTGCTCGCTCTGAGGAGAGTGAGCCCGATGTGAGCGATGACGGGAATTCCTGCCTCTACCATCGCCCTCACTGTTCCGGAGTAAAAGCCTCCGCCTTCGATTTTCACGGCATGGGCCAGCCCCTCTTTGAGGAACCTGATGCCGGTGGCGATGGTTTGCCGGGGCTGATAACCACATAGCGGCCAAACGGTAGGTCGGCGACGACCAGTGCGCGCCTGGCAGCGGGTTACCGCGCGACATAGTGGCAGGAGTTCGTCAACGCTAACGGGCAAACTTGTTTCATTGCCAAACACATTGAAGCTAGCAGTAGGCGGCGCGCAGCATGTGCACAGTTGTCAACCCGAGGGGGCAAATGCCGGAACCCCAATCGGAAGTGTTAGCAACGATGACTAGTGTTTAGAGATGAACTCCAAGAGCTGAGAGTTGAACTCCACGTATTCGTTCAGATAGGGGTCGTGGCCGCTGTGCTCGAAGACGCTGAGCCGACCATCGGGTACCGTTTCGGCGAACCAACGCATTACGTCAACGTCGTAGAAGGGAGAATGCCTGCCTGCGATCACGAGGGTGGGGATTTTGATTCGTGGCACGACGTCTCGCCAATCTGAGAGAAAATGATCTGCGAAAAGACGGCGTGACTTGTCCCACGCAAAGTCCTTCCAAGATGGCGTAATCGAGTCAAAAAACTGCTGGACATGCTCCGGCAGATCCGGCTCTACGCCATCGTTGTCCCAATTAAGCTTAAAGTCGATGGCATCGAAAACATTCTGTTCGGTGATACCCCGGACACCCAGCTGCCAGTCTGCGGTGTTGACAATTTTTGCAGTTTGCTCAGCGGCGACAAATGCCGATATGCGATCCCATGGGTCAGCCGTAATTGAGAAGTAGGCAAGGCTTGCCGAAACTCCCATGGAGTGCCCCACGAGAACCGTATCGCGGAGGTCGAGGGCCGTGAGAAGCTCTCCAAGGTCCAGGCCTAGCCTGCTCATCCTCTGACCGTGCTCCGGCATGTCCGAGCGGCCGTGGAGCCTATGATCGTAGCGGATCACGCGGTATCCGGCTTCAAGAAGTGCATCTCTCTGCCATACAAAGTAGGCGCTGTGAGCGGTGCCGCCGGACGCAAAAACGATGGGCCGTCCGTGTCCTTCGTCGTCATACCGAATCGATACTCCGTCCGAGGTTTGGAAGGCGAGATTAGTACCGGTCATTTTCTTTCCTTAAGTTCTGCATATGAATCTTTTTGGGCCTCGAGGCCGCGCGGTTATGACCGGTTTCTGTTGCGGAAGCAGACTGTTAGGGCCCAGTAGCGCGCAGGCGAACTTCTCCAGCGCCAGAACGAACAGCACAACAGGTCACCGTCAGGATCTATAAGCGCTCTTCATAACCACGCCCACGCTCTTAGGATCACCCGCTCCGTGTCTCACCTGGCGGGAGCACGAACTACGCCGGCTCTTTCGACGAATGGCCTCGAGTAGGGCACGACGTCGCTTGCTTCAACGTCCGATGGTTTACGGCTTCGTCCCGTATCGCCGGACGATTTGGGCCGCAGCTGTTGAATCCGTCCCAGCTCAAGGGCCGTCAGAGCTAAGAAAACGGAAGAAACAGCACCCGGTTCCCTCAAATTGATGCCCAGGATTTCTTCAGCTTTAGCTATCCGGTAGCGCAGTGAGTTGTGGTGGATTTCCAGGTAGTCGGCCGCAGCGTTGATGTTCTGAGCATGCTCAAAGTATGTCTGAAGACCCTCTACCAGCAGCTCGCGCCCCTCCAAGGGCTTCAGGAACTCCTGGGCCCATTTGATCATCTTGTCGAAACCGACGTCAGCGAAAAGCCTAGTTGCATAGTTGAAGTCTTCGTACGCCATAAGTTTAGGACCTCGCGAATTACGGCGAAGGGTTCGAACCGCCAACTGCGCGTCCTGGTATGAGTCCAGAATGTCGCCCAAGGCATGCACACTGCGGCCGATTCCAATGAGGGCGCCTGGGAGTTTGGAGCCTTCCGCCACGATCACTCGCCGGAAGGCTTGAACGCTACACTGCGCCGCTATCGTTATTGTCTTGTCCTTGGCGGTCATGAGGTACGCGATGGACTGTGACTCCAGTGCCTTGCCCAACATTTCCGATAGATCCTCAGACGCCGGCAACGAGCGCGATGCGACCGCAGGTCGAATTGGCCGGAAAACAATGGTCCGCAACTCGTCGTCAAAAGACAGGCCGAAAGCCGCTATTCGGGCCGCCAATTCGGGATTGTGAGGCTCGCGGCGCAATGCCAGCGCCTCCTCAAGCACGGCAGTGCGTATGGCTCGTTCTTGTTGTCGGGCGGCCACGGCCATTCGCTGGCTGGCCTCGACCAAGGTTGCGGCTACGTGAGCGGCGGAGGTTGAATGGCTATCCGGAAAATTCGTCCGCCGAGCCGTGATGACGAGCCAACCGAAATGCGAGTCGGCCTCGTCAGGAGCCGAAATTCTGGCTGCCACCCCCCTCCATCCGTCCACGTCCACGTTCTGTGAATCGGCCTCGGTGCGGCCGATCTCTTCAAACAAAAGTGACATGGGTGTGGGCCCGGTGGCATGGACAGTCTTACCGAATCTGTCGATGAGGACTGCGGTGGCATTACATACGTGCGCCAATCGGCTTAGTAGCGCCGCTATCGGTTCAGTTTCTGTCATCGCTTGACTGAGCGCCCTCTGCAAGGAGGCTAATCGGCGGGAAACGGATTCCTCCGGCATTTGCATCGATCGAGAAAATGACATCACGACGCTAGCGACGTTCAGGGCTGGATCAACAGCGATGACGACGTGCTGCTCCCCGACGACTTGGATCCCTTCCGAAAGAGAGGACTCGGACGCCGTAACGAAGATGACGCGTCCGGGCCCATCGAGCCGGTCCGCGACCAAGTCACTAAAGCTTGCGGCACCTGGGCATATCACGACCACATCCACGTCGGTGGGTAAGTCTTCCGGCTTCAGCAAGACAACAGCGCCACGAACTTGCCTGGACTGCTGGGAAGCGTCCCCCGCGACAAGCTTCGCGGCAGGACCCAAGTCCGCTAGAACTGCTCCTAGTGGCAAGGAGGTCGGATCAACTATCATAGGGAACTCTTTCGGGAAGAGACCGGGACGGGCGGTTGGCCTCGCCTACCGCTTTCGCCCAGACTAGACCAGAAATTTAGCCGTCCCCCTGTGAGAATTCTAACGCTATTCGACGAACGTTGGACAAGAAACAATTACACCTGTGCTGGTGGGCTCCTAACGTCGCAGGTAGAGACTCGAACACCATACGGCTGGGCATATGGGCCTGCTTGCGTTCTCTGGCGTATAGGTCATGTTGCATGGGCTTGACCTCTGGAAATTCAAGCGTCAAGGACTTCTCACCCTGCTATCGGATTCGTCTATCTGGAAGACTAACGAAGAGGGCCACAGGACAGCCCGAGGAAGAAGGTACCTTGCCATGAGCGCTGACACACTTGCGACAGGTGACATTGTCGTCATAGGAGCAGGAATTGTGGGGCTTTGCACCGCTTGGGAGCTGCGCAAGCGGGGATTCGACGTCGTCGTCGTAGAACAGCGGTTTCCTGCCTACGGTGCTTCCGGACGAAACGCAGGTTCCCTATGGCTGCAGACGCGGCGTACAGGGGACGAACTCTCTCTCGCTAAAGCCGGCAAGGAAAAGTACCAGGACTACTTGAGCGAACTTGGCGATGTGTTCGACTATCGCAATCAAGGCGGCCTCTTTTTCTTCGAAAACGACGCACAGGGCCGGGTTCTTGAAGATTATGCTGCCAACCGGCGGGCAGCCGGCTTGGACGCAACCATGATCAGCCGGGAAGAGGCTCAGAAGCACTCCTCCATCCTTCCGGAAAGTGCGCTCGGCGCCGTCTTTTGCGCCGATGATGCCCAAATAGATGGTGTGCAGTTCGTCAACGCTCTGGCCAGCGCCTGTGTGCGGGCAGGTATCCGAACTTTTGAAAATACGTCTGTCCTTTCAACCCTGCGAAACGGCGAAACCGTAACAGGGGTCCGCACGGTCCGGGGCGAGATCCATGCATCGGGCGTGGTGTGGGCAACGGGTGCCTGGTCAACCAACCTCCGGGCCGAGGGGATCGACGTCCCAATCAGCACTGCAAGAGTGGGTCAGATGCTGACTCAGCCCATAGACACGCGCTTGAACGCCATAATGCATGGACCCCGGGGTGTGTACGGATGCGGGGCGCTCACTGACCTTCCAACTTATGAAGCCGCGGTTTTTGCCGGCCCGAACAGTTCCAGCGCGGGAACGAGCCCCGGCGGGACTTCAGGGTCCTCGTTCGTTGACTATGACGACTCGATCGCCCAAAACCGCGGAGGGTCAATATTCATCGGAAACAGTCTTGACGGACGGGGTTCTCTCAATCCCCACATCAGCATCAATGCTACAAACGCAATGGTTTCGACCACCTTGGACAGATACTCAAGCCTAGCTGAATACGGCGTTACCGGTCTTTGGGCTGGTCTCGGAAGCGAAACAAGTGACCACCTTCCCATCGTCGATCGGGCTGACGGCGCCTATATAAACGTCGGCCACGCGTGGGGCATCGCAAGCGCGCCCATCTGCGGCCAGGTGATGGCGGAGGTCATCGCCGGGGAGACCAGCACCTTTGCTGGTGCTTTGAAAATGAACCGGTCCGCGCTCAGAATCTCTGCCGACTAGCTCTCCAGCCTTCTTTCCAAGTCAAAAGCCGTAGCAACTGGCTCAGTAGTCCTGACCCTTTGGCCTGAGAACCAAATCATTGACTACCCTTTCAGAATCCTCCTAGTATTCAGCCCCTCGACGCTCCGTTAGCGTCTATTGCATGAGTCGCCCGGCACATGGATTGTGACAACAACGCCATGCCCCACCTGAATATTCTTTCTACGACCTGCCGACCAGCTCGTCCGCAACCGCGGGAAGAACATAAAGGAAGAATCGCCGACCAGCGACGGCCGACTTCTCAGACAGGAGATTCCTATGACCAAGGCGTCACTAAAGGTAGCCACCATTCAGTTCGAACTCCGGCCGGAGAGGACTCTCCAGCAGTATCTGGATCATGTGGAGGGGCTGGTAAAGCGCGCGGCGGAACAAAAGGCCGAACTCGTGCTTTTCCCAGAGCTCGCAAGCACGGGGCTCCTCGGAGCAGTCACAGATCACGAAGTTACGACCGCCACAATCACATCGGACTACTGGAAGTTCCTGCCGGAGTTCACGGATGACCTCGTTGAGGGCATGCGCAGGATGGCCCAGGATTACAACATCGTGGTTGCTGGTGGAAGTCACAACCGGGTCGCCGAAGATGGATCGCTGCGCAATACAGCGTTCATCGCCCACCCGGATGGTCGGATCGAGTCCCAAGACAAGATCCACCTCACACCACAGGAGCATGCTCTAGGCGCCCGGGGCGGCGATGAACTCCTGGTCACAAAAATTGGGCCGTTTACGGTCGGCCTGCTGATCTGCGCGGACATCCAGTTCCCTGAGCTCTCACGTTATCTGGTCCATAAAGGCGTTGACCTGATCCTTTGCCCTTCGCTCACGTGGAACCGGCGGGGCGTCCACCGGGTGCGTACCGGCTGTCAGGCGCGTGCTATCGAGAACCAACTGTACGTGGTGATGTCACCACTGTTCGGTACAAGCGGCATTCCTACCGATTCCCCGATGTTCGCAGTTGGTAAGGCCCTAGTCGCCGGGCCCGTGGACAAAACAGTGGGAGTCAACGACGGGATCCTGGCCACCACTGCGTCAGCCGACGAAGAAGTACTGATCGCCGATTTGGACCACGACCTGTTGGTTGCCTCACGTGCAAAACCCGAAGCACCCGGCCTGGCACTGCGGAGGCTGGATCTGTACGCCAAGCTGCAGGCAGAAATGGGCGCATGATGCCGCTGTACCAGCATCGCGTGAGGAACCACGAGGTGGACTCTCAGGGGTTTCTCTTCAACAGCCGCTATCTCGAAATCGCCGACGTCGCCATGACGGAGTTCTTCCGCAGTATTGGTTGGCCCTACCCGAAGCTGGTCGCTGAAGGGACGGATCCCTCGGTTGTCAGTGCAGTTCTTTCCTTCAAATCCCCCGCTTACTTCGACGACCTTCTCGACGTTGACGTCAAGTGCCGAAACGTCGGGAATTCCAGCTTCAAGATTGACGTTTCGATTGCTCGTGGTGGAAAGGAGCTGGCGAACGTCGAACTCGTTTACGTTAACGTCGACCCAACTCAGGCCCGTTCCCGACCACTTCCGGAAGCCGTCGCGATGGCACTCGATGGCGCCCTGCAGGGCTGATCCAACAACCCTGCCCCAAGTCCCAGTTACTCTCCCTCTCAAGCTCGGCCAGCAAATCGTCGAAGTACGCCTTGCTGGCCACCGAATCACGAACTACAGAACATGGAGCCCTCATGACAAACGCTTTGACCCACAAACCCACTTTTGATCCGAGCAACGTTAACGACTTTGGTCCGGCAAAAATCGAACATCGAACGGCCGGAAGCAAGCTCAGGCAGCTTGGAACATACATTATGACCTTTCAGGAGGAGGGCTTCAGTGACCCGTGGACGGTTCAGTATGAAGAAACAATTTACGTGATTGACGGTCAGGCTCGCCTGATCATAATCAACGGCGACCACAAGGAAGACCTGATTGGTGACGCCGATGAACTGCTTGTTCTTCCTAAAGGAACCACTGTCCAGTACAGCGCAACCCCGGGTACCCGCCTCTTGCTTTCCATCAGCCCAGTCCACTGGCGCGACGAAGTCGCTTAGGGCGAATCCCAGCTATGGAAGCAACATATGATGAAGGTCTCGGAGGCTCTCAAAAGGCTTGGGCGCCACCGTCAACCACCCCCTGGGATCTGGTCGAAGAAGGGCATAACGTAGTTCTCGAAAATGGGAATCACCGTTTCTCCGGAACGGTAGACGCGTTGAGTTTCGACCGGACTATTATCTGGGTTACTTCATGGGTTGGGGAACGTCGCCTCTTCCATGCAGCTGACGGTTACCAGATGTTCCTTCAGCAACCCCTTTTGCCGTCGGTGGACGCTTAGGGAGGCGACTGATACGAACGGGGAAATCACAATCTGAAAATGTTGATTTCGTCCAAATGGTGCAGTGCCTCCTATGCCTTGCTGATACCCGTATTTTGAATAAGCTTGCTATGGGCAGTCTCGCGGGGGACCCAGACGCATCGCGCGCCGACCCGACTCCCACGAGACCACTCGACTTAGTCTTCCGGCTCTGAACGATCCACTTGCTGTGGGATCCTCGGAGATCAAAGGATCGGCAGCGGACGTCCCGCAAGAGTACACCTGACCGGGATCTGTGCGCGCGGAGGGGAATCTTGCTGGGGCCATAAGTACACTGCTGCGTGGGAAGCCAGCGAACTCCGGCGGTGTTGCCAATCCCGGACCGGAATCGCTCGTGGCGCTACTTGTCGCTGCGACATGTCGACTGCCCAAGTCTCTCTGGCCCTCATCATCCCTTGGTCAACACCGACGCCCCCTTCTCGCCAGGTGAAGCCCGGAGCTGTTCTTTGACCCATTCCCGGGAGGCCGTCACTGGCCGGCGGGCTTGCGTCCTAGTTCGGAGGGTCCAAACCCGTCTCGGGTGGGTCGATGATGCCGGCGCCTCCAGTTACGTTTTTCGTAACCTGTGGCGGTTAATGAGTGTTCTAGTACATGGGCCCCGGAGCGCCAGATGGGCATCCGGGCGATGAACCGACTGCCGGGAACAGGGCTCACGACCCAGTCCATGGTCCTGGAGTAATTCAATAAGAAGGCCGGGTCCACCGGCCTGCGGGCGGGGGCCTATCCGGCGAGATGCGGTGTTCCAGGAGCAACTGTGGAAAGGTCCCGGTGAACCCGATTGATGTGATCTTCGCGGCACCCGGCGAGCAGGCCCGGCACCGTGATGGAAAGGCAAGCCGTCGAACTGATCATCCCCAGCGTCGCCCAGAGTAAAGTCCTTAATTACTGACCATGGGCGATGCCCGGCTGCGGTCCGGTATGGCCAGGGACCTCGCACACGCCCGCCAACACGTCAACGCCATCCTGCTGCGCCACGGCATCCGCTACCCCAAGGACACCTGGTGGACGAAGGAACATCGCGAGTGGCTGCACCGCCAGCGCTTTGAGGAACCGGCCCTGCAGTTCACCTACGAGGCCGACGTTGAACAGCCCGAACTACTCGTCGCGCATCTATCACGGATCGACAAACACGCCGCGGCCAGCCGCTACTCCCCGGTGCTCGAGGCGGTGATGTGCCTGCGGGGCATCCAGATGACCACGGCGTCGGGCTGGCCGTGGAGATCGGGGACTGGACCCGATTCAGCGGTTCGTCCATCGGTTCCTACCTCGGGCTGGTGCCCAGCGAGGAGTCCTCCGGTCAATCCCGGCACCAGGGCCCGATCACCAAGGCCGGGAACACCTATGCCCGCAAACTCCTCATCGAAGCGGAGTGGCAACACCGCCGCCCCTACGCCCGGCCCGGGCAACGACTGATGCGCCAGCTCGATCTCGTCGACCCGGCCACCCGCATCCGCGCCCTGGAAGGAAACCACAGACTCCACCGCAAGCCTGGCTCTCGAGTTGGCTCCGCTGCTGCCATCGCAGTCGCACCACGTCCCGGAGGCACGTTCGGGGTCAGGCCGCGTTCATGCGTTCTCCTTGCTGGAGCGGGGCGGCCAACGACCAATGAGCAGACGGGCTAAACCGTCGACGGCGCTCGATTCTAGACTCCGATACGCTCCAGCCGAACACATCGTCATGCCGCAACCAACCGCGAATGTCAGCCTGACACTGCAGTCGAGAAAGACTCGGCACCACAAGTCACCACGACCGGCCGGCACAAGATGAACGGCCCCCGGCACAAAAGCCAGGAGCCGTTCATCCATGCCTCTTGACAACCGGAACTACATATCAGCCTCCTGAACGCGACGCCTGAGTGATGCCGCTACCAGCGCCAGCGCCCTCGATAATAAGTTTGGCCGGCTCGATCCAGGCCCCATCCAGGTTTATATCCGCCGAGCAAACCGGCGTAACAGTCCTATACAGAGCAGTTCTAAAGGAACTCAGGTGCCAACCGCTACTCGACGACAGCAACCACCGCATTTAGTTCGGTGATCCGGCACCAGGTAGCGAAATCCTCCCGGTCGGCCGACGGCCGCATCCTAAACTACATTCGCCGATTCCGGCGACAGGGAAGTGGCATGTACGGCAGGTTTCACGTCAAGGGTGAGCCGTGATGAGAACGATCCCTTGAACTCGCACAGTACAGCTTTCAACCTCAGGATCGAAGCCGTACTGTGCGTCTTTTTCAGGTAAGTGAGCTCGTAGCGTCGACTCCATACGTTTGTGGCCTGAACATCGGGATGGCCCCAACGAGTTCACGCGTGTAGTCGTCCGCCGGTGAATCGAATAATTGGGTGACCGGACCGATCTCCCTGACAACGCCCTTCTGCAAAACGAGCGCGCGATGGGCTATTGCGCGTACTACCGCGAGGTCATGGGTGACGAATACTACAGATGTGCCGTACTCAGCAGACAGTCCGGACAGGAGATCGAGTATTGCAGCCTGCACGGACACATCAAGTGCTGAGGTGATTTCGTCGGCAAGAATAAGCCGTGGATTCGTCACGAATGCCCGCGCGATGGCTATGCGTTGCTTCTGCCCGCCAGAGAGCTCACTTGGGTATCGATGGACCATTGATTCGGGAAGGTTTACGTCGGCCAGGATTTTACGTGCTCGTTCTTCACGGTCGGCCTTGGATAGCTCGGGTGCAAAGAGTTGCAGTGGTCTGGTAACGAGGCTCATTACGTCGTGCCGCGGGTTCAGGGACATGTCGGGGTTTTGGAAGACTATTTGCACGTCGCGCCGCGCGGAGCGTGACCTCTTTCCCACGTCTGGGGCCAGAGTGGCGCCATCAAACTGAATTTCTCCGCTGCTGCGTGGGTGCAGTCCTGCAATGGCACGCAGCAGAGTTGATTTTCCGCTGCCTGATTCACCGACAAAGGCGAGCGTCTCGCCTGGAGCGACGCTGAATGTGACTCCCTTGACGACCGGGATCGCATGACCACGCGAGCCGTACTCGCACCAGACATCATCAACAGAAAGCAGCGAGGCTGAATCCTCGACTGTTCCCAGGACTCCAGGTCGGTCACTGATCGAAAGGGTTTCGTAATTGCCGGCCCGGAGGCACCGAACGTTGTGGGTTGGTCGCAGCGGCAACAGCTTGGGGTTGGATTCCGAGCAGCTCTTGATACTGAACTGGCATCGTGGTGCGAAGGGACAGGCCCCAGCTACAACCCCTGGAGGCGGTGCCCCGGGGATCCCTGATAATGCGCGAGTGCCGGTTGCATCCGGAACAGCCGCCAGCAGCGCCCTGGTGTAGGGATGCTCCGGACGTGACATCAATTCACCCGCTGGACCGGACTCGATGACTTGGCCCGCATACATGATTGCGATTCGGTCGGAGATCTCCGCGAGGAGAGGCAGGTCATGGCTCACGAACAAGGCAGCGGTCTGGTGTTCCTCCACTACGCGTCGCAGAAGTTTGACGATCCTTGCTTGGGTCGTAACGTCCAACCCAGTCGTCGGCTCGTCGAGGATCAACACCTCGGGATTGCATGAGATAGCAATCGCCAGATTGATCCGCTGTTGCTGACCACCACTGAACTGATGCGGATAACGTCGAAGCGCGGCCTCCGGATTAGGAACGCCGACCTCCTTCAAAAGTTCCACTTGCCTGTCATGGTTGGCTTGTCCGGTTAGTCCGAGGTGGATCTTCAGGGGCTCGGCCATCTGACGCCCAATAGTCAAGGCCGGAGTCAATCCATTCGACGATGCTTGGGGCATGTAAACTACCTTGCTCCCCCATATGCGTCGAAGTTGTGCAAGGGGGATGTTCAGCAGATCAATGTCGCCGAGCTTTGACTGGCCAGCGGGCACTTGCATGGCGCCTGGCCGATAACCGATCGCCGCCAACGCCGTCGTGCTCTTGCCGCAGCCGGATTCGCCCGCCATTCCGAGGATCTTTCCTCGCTCCAGCACGAAATCGACGTCGCTCACGACCTCTTTCAGGACGCCGTTCCGCAGGCCGTACCCCACTGAGAGGCCTCGCACTTCCAGTGCGACGGAGGTACTCATAGCATGAAGTCCTTAGTAGTGTCTTTGTTGACATAGGAGATGATCGCATCTGCGATCAGGTTGAGGCCAACCGACAGAGCGGCGATGCCGACTACCGGTGCGAGAGCCGCCCAGGGCTGAACCTGCACGTAGCCCAAGCTGGTCGCGATAGAAAGGGCCCAGTCCGGGGAGGGGGGCGTCGCTCCAAGGCCAAGGAAATTGAGGGCTGCGACGAAGAGCACCCCGTAGGTGATCCTGAGGGCAAGATCCGAGACGAGCGGTCCGACGATGTTCGGGGCGATCTCCCGCACGACAATGGAAACAGCATGCTCGCCGCGTGCCCGAGCGGCTTGGACATAATCGGCCGTGACAACTGCGAGCGTTGCACCCCGGGCGACCCGTCCGATGGGCGGTACAAAGACTACAGCCACTGTAATCAACAGGACTGTCGCCGACGAGCCGAATCCAGCTATAACCGAGAGGGCAATGAGCAGTGGCGGGAGAGTCAGGAGAATGTCGAAGACTCGGGCAACCACCTTATCGAACACTCCCCCGGCATATGCAGCAACCATCCCCAACAAACCCCCGGTGATAGTCGCCAGTGCAACGGCCGCCAAGGGAATCAGCAACACCATCTGGCCGCCCAGTAGGAATCTGCTGAAAACGTCCCGCCCCAAGTGGTCCGTTCCGAACGGCAGACCACTGCTGGGCGGCGAGAGCGGGCGCCCGACAGCAAGCTGATCGTACGCATGTGGAGCCAATGCCGGACCGAGAATGAGCACTAGCAGGACGGCGCTGACAATAACCAGTCCGAAGCGACCCGACCAGGTGTGGGTAATGGGTCTCAGAGGACGAAACTTACGTACTGGTCTGCGATGAACAGCTGTGGCTTGAGGTATGGAATCAACGCTCATCGGGCTGCCTTCAATCGTGGGTTGAGATACGTGACGAAGATATCCGCGATGAAACTAAGCGCGATAAATACCGCCCCCAGTAGCACGGTTATCGATAGAGCGGAGTTGGTGTCACCCTGGGTGATGGCCTGAATCAAAAGACGCCCCAGCCCTGGGAAACCGAATACGTTCTCAACGATGATGGCTCCTCCCAGAAGGTAAGTCATGACGAGCGCGACAGCGTGCACGAGCGGGACGGCAGCAGACCGGGTGGCGTGACGCCATACGACTAGTCGTCTGGGCAACCCCCGCAAAACGGCGTTCCTTGTGAACGGTGCGTTCAATGCCTCCGAAACGGACGCACGTGCTATTCGTGAAACGTAAGGCACAACACTCAGTCCCAAAGTCAACGCGGGGAGGACGAATGCCAGGAACCAGGCAGCAGTGACCTCCCCCGCGGCGGCAGACGAACCAACGGGCAGCCAGCGAACCTGAACGGCCAACAGGATCATTACGCCCAATCCGATGACGAACTCCGGGAGCGCGGCCAGCACTGTCATCACCACGAATGCAACTCGATCAAAGAACCCTCCTTTTCGAGCCATGAACACTCCCAGGAGGATGGCAACGGGAAGGGACCAGGCCAGAGATGCCAAAGCGAGCTCTGCCGTATGGGCGAAAGCAGGAAGTACCAGCGGCTTGATCGGTACTTTTGAGATCAGAGTTGTTCCCCAATCACCCTGGATATAGTGACCGAGCCAGTCGAAGTATCGAACCAGCAACGGACGATCCAGTCCTTGCACCGTTATGAACGATTGCAACTGCTCGTCGGTGACGTTGATCCCGAGGGCGTTGCGTGCGATTTGCTCACCTGAACGGTTCATTGCTACGAACGCTATGAACGAAATCAGCAAGAGCGTCAGAACCGACATCAGAAGCTGACGGCTCAACGCCAAAACGCGAGTCATGCTCCTGCCGCCAGCTACCACCGGGTCGGCTACCGGTTCCGCTGCCACGATGGTCATGTCATTACCCTTCTCAGTTGCGAGTCATCGATCGTGTCTGCCCGTCCCCGGGCTTTCAGGCCAACCACGTCTTCCTGAAGTCCACTGTGTCAATGGTGATGAAGAGTCCGTTGACTTTGGAAGACCGCGCATAAGCAGCGTCCGCCCAGACAGGAAGGAGAATGCCGTAGGTCTTCCGGGCTTGAAGGTAAGCCTGCTGAGTCAGTTCGATCTGCCGGCTCTGATCTGTTGTGGCGTAAAGCTCGTCAACGATCTTGTCCAGAACTGGATCCGAGAAGTGGCTATAGGGCCAAGCCGCGTCCTTCCGGTAGGAGGCGTCAAACCGGGACACGGGGAAGACCTGGGGACAGTAAGACATAAAAGCAGGAGTGACCATATATCCCTTGGACCAGTACGTGTCCGGCGAGAACTGGTCCAGTGTTACGTTGATCCCCGCGCTCTTTACGGCCTGCTGCCATGCTTGAGCAGCGTCCAACATCCCAGGCACAGAATCGGTGACACTCAACTTGATGTCGAGGCCATTCGGGAAACCGGCCTCGGCCAGCAAGGACTTCGCCTTATCGGGTGCGTACTCGGGCTTGAGGCCTGCCGGATACCACGAAGAGTCGGGGGCGATGAACACGTCTGCTGCTGCCGCACCGTGGCCTTGCAGCGCGGTTTCGACCATCTTGTCGCGATCGGTTGCCAGCTTGATGGCATCGAGCACCCGCTGGTCGTTGAACGGCGCGACGCGCTGATCGAATGCAAAGATCCATTGTTGCCGGTTCTTGATCGTTTCGAGTACCAGGTCATTGCGGCCTTGAATCCCGGCCCACAAGGAGATCGGAATCAGGTCGGTGAGATCTGCCGCTCCTGACAGCGCTGCCTGCAACTTGGCGCCCTGATCCGGCGTAATCGTTGCCTCGATCCCATCCAGGTACGCCGCGCCACCCCAGTATGCGTCGTTTCGGACAGCCTTCCAGCTTGTGCCCGGGCTCCACGCCGTCAACTTGAACGGCCCCGTGCCTACGACGTTGGTACCGCTGAAATCAGTGGTTCCGTCCTTGACTATTTGACTAAGAGAATTGCCCATAGTCTGCATCAGGACACTGTTGGGCTTCTTAAGCTTGAGCACAACCGTCGAGGCGTCCGGTGCCGAAACCTCGCCCATGTCGAGGTAAGGCGACAGGAATGCGTTCATCGAACTCCCTGTCTTTGGATCGAGCCAGCGGCCTATCGTGTAAACGACGTCCTTTGACGTGAAGTCACTTCCGTCATGCCATTTAACGCCTTCCCGAAGGTGGATTGTCCACTGTGTGGCACCGGAGTTTACTTCCCACGCGGTCGCCAGAGCTGGCTGCGCCACAAAATTGGGGTCGGTCACCACAAGCATGTCATAAACCACTTTTAAGACCGTGGACGCATTTCCCGTGAGGGCGGTGCCAGGGTCCAGGGTGTCCGAACTGCTACCGTCACTGATCGAGAGGCGCAGGGTACCGCCCTTCTGAGGCGTTCCGCCGGACTGTTCAGAACCGGTGCCGGGCGAGCTGGTGCAAGCAGCCAGCAATAGTGCGCCGAGGCTGATGCCGCCGACCGCGAGCACCTGCCGCCGGGAAGCCTCCAGTTTGAACGGATTGACGGGCCTTGCTGCGGACGACTCGTGACTGCTGTGATCCATGTGGTACGCCTCCATGTTCGGTGCATCGGACAGACCGATGACGATTGATAAAGAACTTATCTGTGAAAAAGATCACCGTTAATTGTTGATTTTCATAAAAGGGAGATCGCCGTTGGTGGATCCCACAAGCCCGACACATCGAGCGGCGGCGGCCTGCCCTTGTCAAGTTGTTTGGACAGAGAGGTTGCGTCCTTTTAGGCCAGGCGTGCGGAAGCCCCATCGACGAAGGGAGGTCCCAAAGCGCCGTGAGGGACGTCGACGCCCCCACGTGGCTGCTTTAGGACAGCGACGGGGCGGGTAACCCGCGCTTGCGGTGCCCTCACCAGATCGTGAGCGCAATGATGTGCGGCCGGAGGTCCCCGCGAAGGTCGCTGACCACTCGGGTGTGCGCATCGAACACCATAGTGGGGCGCGAGGTCGTGTTGTAGGCCGGCCAGTCCAGGCTGTCCGTTGAGGGGTTGCCCGTCCTGGCGAAGTTCATCCAGGCATCGAACATTTTGTTGCCTACATGGAACCTGTCGCCATTCGGGTCCGCGGCGATGCGTGCCTCGTTGGAGTCCTCGCCGTCCCAGGCCACACCGTAGTCCTGACGGTTGAAGACGAACGGAAGCTCGACGCCGTGCGGAGACCACCTGCCGTCGAAACACGGAGTCCTCCATTGGCATTCATACGCGAAGACCGGGGCCCCTCCCTGTTCGGCCTTGGCAGAGCTTTGCCGAACTGCACTGTTCCAAAAACCGATGTCGGTCGTGATCCGCAGCAAAAGCTCCGTCTGCGGCAGCGACGGCATGGCCCGCCGGTATTCAGCAATCAGGGGGACGAGCTCCTCAACCTTGACGTTGCTGACGATGGCGTACAGCGCCAGTCTCCGCGCGAACTCGAGATCGTCGGCGGGCGGTATCTCCAGCTCCCGTGGGACGAAGCCGGCAAAACCCACCGTCTCGTGCAGATCGGTACCGATCATCATCGGGATGTGGCGGGCAGACTCCGGAGCACCATCTGCCCAAGAGTTACCCCTCAGGATTCTGCCGTCGATTACCGGGCCGTATTTCAAGGAGGCCGTCAACCCGTCCGGGGTCAAAGGCGGGTCAGTCACCTTCTCTACGTAGCGCACTATCGCCCTCGCCGGGGCCGCCTGCAGGGCTTCAAGGTCACCCTCGCGGATGCCTAGTTCCCTGTAGAGGCCTGCCGTCACGGCGGAGGCATCCTCAGCGGTGTTGGAACTGAGCAGGGAGCCGCTCATCACGATGGCCTTGTGGAAGAGGCCTTTGGCCTCTTCCATCGCCATCAGAGTCATGACCTTGGCGCCTCCCCCGGACTGGCCGAAGATTGTGACGTTGTCCGGATCGCCGCCGAAGGACGAGATGTTCTCCCTCACCCAATGCAGCGCGGCAACGAGATCGAGCTGGCCGACATTTCCCGAGGTAGCGAACCGCTCGTCGGCAGACTCACCGAGATACGTGTATCCGAATGCGTTTAGCCGGTGGTTGACGCCGACGGCGATGACGTCGCCGCGGCGCGCCATGCTGCCCCCGTCGTAGAATGGCGCCCCCGCCGAACCCCAGATGAAGGCCCCGCCGTGCAGCCAGACCATGACGGGCAGCTTCGAGGACATGGTCGCGTGGTCCGGCGCCCAGACGTTGAGAACGAGGCAGTCCTCGTTTTCAACGCTGGGGTCCACCCAGTCAGGAAAGTCCGGGTTGATCTGGGGACATTGAGGACCTAGCTCGAGCGCGTCCCGCACCCCCGCCCAGGGCGTGACTGGCCGAGGCGGCAGGAAGCGATTGGGCCCCGCCGTCGATGCACCATAGTGGATGCCCTTGAACACGGCCAGCCCATCGGCGACCAAGCCGCGCAGTCTGCCTGGTTCCGTCTCGACTGTCCGGTAGCCTGTCGAGGTTCCGGCGGCAAAGCCCGGCTCAAGAGGTTGCACCACGGCGATACTGTTGCTTTCGCCCGTTCCCGCGTAGTTGTCAGTCCTCATGGTGGTGCAGGCTCCTGTACTTTGGCCGCAGTTAATTCCCGGTCACAGGAGTCAAATGCGGCAGATTTCGAGAAAATTCGAACGTTAGGAAGCTTTCGCTCGGCACATACGCATGAGCGAGTTGCCGCTCTTATCCCGACAGTGGGGGCGTGGCCCTACTTAGGGTCCCGACCAGGCAGAGGGATTCCTCCGGGAGCTGCCTGGCTAAATGGCTTCCGATTTCTTCAGGGAGAGTTGAGAGGAATATATGAGAAGGAGCGACAGCGTGGAAAGTGGAGAATGTACGGCAGACTCAGGTGCAGCTCGGATACTCTCCAACGCGCGCTTCGGCCTGTTCCCGCTGCCGGGCAAGGACGCCTGCGTCTGAGCAGTATCCTGTTCCGCTTCGTTTGAGGCAGAGGAGGCCCCTCAGATGCCCATCGGCGTCGACAACGGCGAGCCGGCGTCGGCCTAAGGACTTGAGCCACGCGGTCGTCCGACTGATCGGCCACCACTCCGAGGCTGTCCTATCCTCAAGCCTTCCCAAGTGTACTGCGGGCGCTTCGTCGGGCGCTTCCGCCGCAATGTCAGAGCGTTCGATGGTGGTCAAAAGCTGTCCGTCTGCCGCGACCACTAAGGCCAGCTGCACGTGTTCGTCAGCGAAGAGGGAACGAACTTCGCCAACGGTCGAGGTCCGAGGTAGCGTGTTGGGGAACTTCACCATCGCCGCCCCGGCTGTGCCGCTGGCAGCTGGCCGAGTGCCCTGCTGACGGTCCAAGCCTTCTCCCCTCCGCATATGTTGTCGAGTATGCGCTCCCCGCCTCACCGCAGACTACACATCCCAGCCTGCGCAGCTAAGCCATGAAATGAACGGTCACACCTGGCCGATATGGCGACGACGACCGGCGAATGCGTGGATAAGCAGCGCTATGAACACCGCCATGCAGAGCAGCGCACCGATCGCGAAGGTTGCCCGGATTCCGTCCCCGGTTGCGTGGAGGTCAGGTGCCATATTCGCCGCGAGTACAGCGCCAGAAACGGCGGTGCCGAAGGAAGCGCCAACTGATCGTAAGACCTGGTTGAAGCTCACGGAACTTCCCAATTCTGCCCTAGCCACACTTCGTGCAATGAGAGCAGGCATTGCGGCGTAACTGGCCCCCATACCGACACCGAAAGTGACCATCCCCGCCAGAATCTCCCAGAGTTCATCGTGGGCAAACCAGAGCAACATTCCAGCCCCGGTCATAATGCCGGAGCCAATCGGCAGAAGCGTTGTTAGCTTTATTCGTCGTGAGAGCCAGCGGACCAGCCGGTTGGCCGCGAAGCTTCCCACGGAGAGCGGCAGCATCACGAATCCAGCCCAGAAGACCGGAAGGGCGATGCCATACCCGGTGGACAGGGGAGCTTGTGCGACGAGACTTGAAATTGAGAGGCCGATGTACAGTGCGGCGCCTAATCCGGTTCCAGTGGCATTAGCGAGCAAGACCTCACCGTGCCGGAATACTCGTAGGTTGATCAGGGGGTCCCGCAGTCGAAGCCCGGTCCTGACCCAAAGGAACAGAAAGAGAGCGGCCAGAGCAAAGCTGCCCATAGTCCACGGAGACGCCCACCCCCACGTTGGTGCCTCGCTCACACTGAGCAGTAGTCCGCCCAAACCTAGGCTGAGCAACGCGGCCCCGCAGTAATCGAACGGTAACCGCGCGGCTTGCGTGTCAGGTCCTGCCGGAACTGCAACGAACACCACTACGATTGCGGAAACTACAAAAAGCACGGCAAACCAGAACGCGACACGAAAATCCGTCAGGCCCGCGATCACTCCCGTCAAGGGGTACCCAAGTCCCAGGCCGGTAGCCACCGTCACAGATAGGCTCGAGATAGAAACCTGCACTTTGTCGGCCGAAGCGTAGCGGCGGGCAAGAGCGATCGTCACCGGTACTATTCCGTAGGTCAATCCCTGAAGGGCTCGACCGATGAGGAATACAGTAAAGTTTGGCGCCAAGGCCGCCACAACGGAGCCAACAAGTATGACGGTCAAGGAGACCAGGAGAAGCCGCTTCTTATGGGGGCCATCGCTTAGACGTCCCATTATTGGTGTTGAGATCGCTCCAAACAACAGGTTGACGGTGAGCATCCACTGCGCGTTGCTGACGGAAACATCCATCTCGCGAGATATGGCAGGCACCAGCAACATGCCGAGCGAACTCACGATCGACGTCGAAAGGGCTGCATAGATCAGCGCCGGAACCAAGCGGGAGGGCGCAGGCGAGTCAATCATCGAACGAATCCGATGCCAGTGTCCTTCGGGACAGATACTGCTGCTTCAATAGTCGCCCGCTCTTGGAGCGTCGATGTCCTTATCCCGACACCAGACACTCTTTCGTACCCTCCGGCACACTCCTTGTACAGCCGCTGGCGTGCGGCCTCGGTGGGCCCGATCCGGCTCGGACGACAGGCCAGGCTGTAGCCAATCCCCGAGACGGGCTCGCCTCGCTTAAGTTCACGGACGGCAGAGGTGATTCCGTGTGAGCTGGCGTGCAATATGCCCGCCTCTTTGGAAATCGTTGACCGCCGAATATCGGCAGGATGGTCCAACGTTCCACTCTTGTCTAGGGGCATCGTCCGCTCCGGACGCGTCGTGTGAAGTAGCGGATTCAGGTTCTCAATAGAGGAATACACTATAACTTCGCCCATTCATATAATATAGACAAGCAACTTGATAAAGTTGCATGATCTTTCTTTCGCCGGGAAGCATGCGACATTTTCGCAGTCAGCACGACGGCGGGGTGCCGCTTCCACGCCAAGCCGCGCCCCGCCGTCGTAGTGACTTGGAGAAAAGGCAAACTGCTGCGGACACTCGCAACCCGCGGGCCGGCCGAATGATCGTCTTAAAGGCTAAGCCCCTCCGCCGCTGCATGTCGGTAGAAGTCGACGTGCTCAGCGGGGAGCGGGTCCTTGTTCAGGATGACGTCGGCTGCTTTTTCGGCGATCATCATGACCGGCGCATAGAGGTTGGCATTCGGGATGGAAGGCATCACCGACGCATCGACGACTCGAAGGCCCTCAACGCCGTGCACCCGGAAGCTGTGGGGATCGACGACGGACTGGTCATCGTTGCCCATCTTGCAGGTCCCGCAGGGGTGATAGGTGGTCTCGGCGTCCTGGGA
>NZ_JBFTJT010000024.1:0-49146 GCF_056395565.1 Paenarthrobacter sp. 10L412
TTCGGGATGGAAGGCATCACCGACGCATCGACGACTCGAAGGCCCTCAACGCCGTGCACCCGGAAGCTGTGGGGATCGACGACGGACTGGTCATCGTTGCCCATCTTGCAGGTCCCGCAGGGGTGATAGGTGGTCTCGGCGTCCTGGGAGACCCAGTCGAGGATCTCCTCGTCCGTCTGGACTTCCGGGCCGGGCGAGAGCTCACCGCCGTTGAATGCTGCGAAAGCGGGCTGATTCATGAGCGCCCGCGTAGTGCGAACACCGTCAATCCATTCCTGGCGATCACGCTCGGTAGACAGATAATTGAACGTCGCAACGGGTTGCTCGAACGGATCACTGTTCCGCAACTTGATGTGCCCCTTGGATTGTGGCTGCTGCGGACCGAGGTTGATCTGATACGCGTGAGGCGTCTCGGCAGGAGTGCCATCGTTCCGCACCCCGAGCGTGAGCATGGTCAGCATCAGATTCGGCATCGGGGCGTCATCGAACGAGCGGACGAAACCGCCGCCCTCGAAGTGATTCGACGCACCCGGCCCGGTCCTATTGAACAACCACTTCAGCCCAGTCATCGGGTAAGTGTACTTTTTGACGATGCTCTGGTTGGAGACCGGCTGCTTACACTCAAACATGATGAACGCTTCAAGGTGATCCTGCAGGTTCTCACCGACGCCCGGCAGATCGGCGACAACATCGATGCCGTGCTCCCTCAGCTCAGCGGCGTTACCGACACCCGAAAGCTGCAGCAGCTGCGGCGAGTTATATGCGCCGCCGCTCAAAATAACTTCAGCGCCTCTCGCGATGCTCCGCTTCCGAAACCGGGTGGCAAACTCGACGCCGACCGCGCGAGTCCCCTCAAAGACCACCCGCGTTGCCCGCGCACCGGTGATGACGTCGAGGTTCTTCCGCTTCTTCACCGGGGCAAAATACGTGCGCGCGGCGTTGTAGCGTTCGCCGTTCTCAATGTTTGAGTCGAACGAGGAGAAGCCCTCTTGGCGGTAGCCGTTGACGTTGTTGACGAGTTCGTAGCCCGATTGCTCGGCCGCTTCAAAGAGCGCACCAAACAACGGGTTCCGCGAACCCTTGTGATGATGCTGATTAACCGGAATAGGTCCAGACCGACCTCGGTACTCACCCGTTGGATCCGATCCCTTGAACGACTCAATCCGCTTAAAGTACGGAAGAACGTGAGCGTAGTCCCATTCCTCGGCCCCGGTCTCCCGGGCCCAGCGCTCGTAGACGAGCGGATTGGCGCGCTGATAAAACATCCCATTAATCGAACTGCTTCCCCCCATGACCCTGCCGTGATAATGGTCAATTCGACGACCCTTAAGCCCAGTCTCAGGCTCSGACTTGGTACGCCAGTCATAGAAAGGGTGGCCCATGAGGAAGAGGAAAGCCGCAGGCACCCGCACCGGCACATCAAACAAGGAATACCTATGACCAGCCTCAAGAACCAACACCCGATTTTGCGGATCCTCGCTCAAACGGTTCGCGAGGACACAACCTGCCGAACCTCCCCCAACAATGATGTAGTCATAAGCGTCAAGCTTCACTGTTTTGTCCTCACTTGGTAAATGGCATTCTCGAGCGGCGTCATCCGACGCAAAGCCATGGCCTTACGATTATCTTTCCCCAGATGCCAACGGGATGGGCTAGGGAAGATTACGAAGTGCAGCATGGCAACTTGTGAGCCATGACATATGTCTACCCGCAATTCGCGGCCGGCCCCGCCGACAGTGGCTGGGGAAGCCCGCGCTCTATGGGGGCCTAGAGGCAAAAATGCTAGGAGGAATGCATGATGGCGAGAACGCAAGACGTCGTGGTCGTTGGCGCCGGCTTCAGCGGTATCGTGGCGGCCCGGGACCTTGCCGAGCGCGGTCATTCAGTCGTGATACTGGAAGGCGGCACCAGGGTTGGCGGTCGGACTTACGCGCGAACTTTTAAGGGACAGGAGCACTTAACGGTCGAGCTCGGGGGCAGTTGGATCAGTCGCGCTCTCCAACCCAACATTCGTCGAGAAATCGCTCGATACGGCGTCCAGGTCAAGACCGATGTCCCAGCAGAGAATGCAGCGTTCATCACGGATGGCATCCGCCGCCCGTTTCCGGTGCCAATGTCAGAATTGCCCGATCTTGAGCGCGCATTCATGCGCTTGCGGGACGCGTCCAGGCGCATCGCTCCCAGCCAGCCGCTCAGCCAACAGCCCCTGAATGACCTCGACATCTCAGTCGAGGCGTTCATCCACGGGATGGACCTCGGTCCTGCAACGACTGATCTGTTCTATGCGCTCATTGCGTGGTACTCCGGCGCGGACCCACGTGCCGTTTCGGTGTTCGGCGCCATTGCACAGACCGCTGGATTCGGTCACAGCCCCGTGGGGTTCTACACCGGCCTCAGTGAGCGCTTCGTTGGCGGCGCAGGCGTGCTCTTAGAGAAAATGATCGACACCAGTGGCCTTGAGGTACGGCTTGACCATCTTGTCACGCAGGTGCATCAGAACGACCACGGCGTCACTGTCCGGACACAAAGCGGAGAGGTGATCCACGCCAAGGCTTGCGTGATGGCGATTCCGACTAACGTCCTTCGCCAGGTGGAGTTCTCACCGCAGCTCGGTCCGCGCAAAGTGGAACTTCTTGCCGAGGATCACCTCGGCCGCGCGTACAAAGGCTCCTTCCTAGTGAGAAACATTCCTCGCCGGTCATTCACGCTCGGATCGGGCAGGCTCCATTCCCTCATTCTCGGCTATGAGTGCGAGGACGGCTCCTGCGTCATGGTTGCCTTCGGCGACGACAAATCGCTTTCGGACCCGCTCTCGCGCGAGGAGGCAGAGGTGGCGGTTCGAGAGTACTTCCCCGACGCCGAGGTCCTCGCCGTTGATGCTCACGACTGGTGCGCCGACCCACTTTTCCGCGGCGGCTACCGCGTCGACCCACCGGGACAAGCCCTGGAGTTCGTACGCGTCATGAATACGCCGGACGGACGTGTTGTATTCGCGGGTACCGATCTCGACGATTCCGTGTGGCGCAACTGGATCGACGGCGCCATCAACAGTGGGCGGGCAGCCGCCGACAAGATAAGTGAAACCCTGTCTCATATGAGGAGTACCAGTTGAACGACACGAATCTCCAGCTGTTCAAGACTCAAATGGCTGCATACGGCCAGATGGACATCGACATGTTGATGACTTCCTTTGATGATAAAGCCGTACTTCAAGACATGAGCGAGCCGGATTCGCTGTGGGTTGGGAGCTCTGAGATCCGGAGGTTCCTGACCGAGTATTTCGCTCACCTAGCGGAAGTCCAGGTCACGATCGCTTCTGTTGCGACGAGCAGTAACCGGGTCTTTGCCGAGCTAGAGGTGAACGCTAAGTATTCGCCCGATGCTGGATCCCCTTCGGATATCCACGACGTCGTGATGCGCTATTGCGTCGTCGAGACGTTCAGTCAGGGCAGGATCGTCCATGAGCGCTTCTACTGGGATCGCAGCGAATTCGAATCCCAGCTCTCGTCAGCTCCTAAGCTGGTCAGCTGACGGGCCTAAACCCGCATCCGCGATTCTCCTAACGACACGCAAGACCACAAGAAATCGAGGTAACCCGATGGCCGACGTAGCTGTGCTGGGGATGGGCAACATGGGGGCTGCAGTCGCCCGGGCGTTACTCGCCGACGGTCGAAGTGTCCTGGTGTGGAACCGAACCGCGACGAGGTGCGAGCCTTTGGCGAACGAGGGCGCGGAAGTGGCGCCTACCCCGACGAGTGCCATCTTGGGTGCTCCTGTGGTCATCGCCTCAGTCTTGGACTATCGCGCTCTGAAGAACGCTATGGCTGATCAGCTCGACCTAACGGAGCGCACTGTGATCAACCTCACCTGGGGAACGACAGATGAGGCTCGCGAACTTGCCGAGTTGGTGTCGACGCGGGGCGGTCGCTACGTAGAAGGTGGCGTGCTGTGCCGACCCGAAGCCATCGGGCACCCCGAGGGGGACATACTGTATTCAGGTCCAACAGGGTCTATCGAGGAAGTTCGCTCCCTCCTAGCGTCGCTTGGCCCAATTCACTACGTGGGTTCAGACCTCGCGCAAGCCAACGCTTTAGCTCTGGCTCTCGGATCGATTTTTTACGCCAGTGTCTTGTCGTTCCTTGAGGCGGTGGCCTACGCTGATCGGTTAGGTATTTCAGCCGACGTCATGGCTCCTCTGGTACGAATTCCGCTCGGCCTTGCCGGTTCGACGATAGATGCGTCCGTTGACCAGATCGAACGGCAGGACTTTATCGGATCCGAAGCGTCAAACGCGGTGCACTCTGCGGCGCTGGCCTCAGTGGCGCAGGCTTTCACAGCTGCCGACATCGAGCACCGCCTTACTGATGCGGTGAGCTCCTATTTCGACTCAGCGGCCCAGCTGGGACTCAGCCACCTCGAAGTCGGCGCGCTCCTGCGCATCATGTCCCGGACCGCCGCTGAGTTTAATGCGCCCTGAATCCTGTCCGTATTGCTAAGGGGGGTATCGCTAGCGTTAGGTGGCCTCAGGCCCCTTGGGACTATCGGATGAAGAGCGGGAAGCCCTGTCCTAGTCAGCGCGAACGGGCAACACGGCCCCACACTCTGGCGACGCGCTCCTGGATATGCTGGCGCCGAAGGTGTCCTAGCGACTTCGGCCGCCGCACACATCCCGGACCATGTCGGCAGTCTGACGAATGGAAGCCGTTAAGGGGCGGGAAGCAGGGGGAAGCCAAAAGGGAATTCTCATTCGGTTAGCAACGAAAGGGATTCGATTCGCTGCTGCAGCGGGTGCATGTCTACGGTCGTGGCGGCGTCTCCGCATCTCCCCCCATTTTGCGGAGCAGCTACGGGACCCCACGCTTGAGTCTCCCGCAGACTCGCGTCGGGTTCGTCCTTACTTCTCGGTCCGGTTCTGTCGAAGTTCCCAGCCCCAGGCACGAGGGCAGCCAAATGTGGTAGGGCTTCCTGGACGGAGCTGGCTTCAACTTTAATTGTCTGCTGCTCACTGAGCATAGGCGCCTCTCCCCTAGCTCAGGCTGACGGAAGGGTGCTTCTCGGCCTTTGGCCTAGTTGCTTGAGGGTTTAGAGGGGGCAGGGACGCCTCCACCCTCAAGAGGCGAGGCGACTTGAACGATTGCGCAACAAGCCTGCTGCGCAATCGCGACTCACGCGCTCAATTGCAGCGACATTCCTCTGGCCCCGCAAACGCCGACTGCGAGGCTTCCCCCTGCCTTCCAACGCTGCCCCACTGCCTGATGGTCCAGCAGTCCAGACCAACTCCCGATATATATACGGGGCCGCCGAGCCTCAGGAGGATCAGGCGGGAAGGGAAAAGCCGTGGCGATCGTGAAGACAGTCTCGCTACGATCAGGCCAAGAACGTACCTAACCGCCCAGAGCCTGGGACTGCGTCACATATATGCATATGCACCACAGACTATGGCACATGTGGCCCGGCACTAGAGGCTCAGCCAATGGCCCGTCGAAACGGAATGCACCTATATCGGCAGTTGTTTGGTTTGCTGCTCCTGTCCATAGGCCGCGTTAATAGCGGACAGGCTCCTGCATCGACACTAGTTAGATGCCCTGACGCCAACGACCGTGCCGCCGCTCCTTTCACACCTCTGGATAAATGAGTGCGCCCACAATAACCCAGGCAACACTGTGCATCGCGTCGACTGAGCGCTCATGTCCGAACGGCACAGGAGTCGGGCCTCGTCTAAAACCACGTTGACGCGCATGAAAGCCGTGCCTTTTTAAACGCGTCATGTCGCTATGGCCACTCACATGAATGAGTAGATGAAGACGAAAGGAGGGATGAGCCAATGGCCGCAAGCAGTCACAGTAAAGAAGATTTAAGTGTGGACTTTGTCCACACCCACTTTGGCCTGACAAAGTACCGACCGGCCCGGCCTTCTCACGCCAGGAACGAGCCTAAACCAAGAACTTTGACGAAGGATCGCGAAGTCATGCTGTGCTCAGCCGCCGTACCCATGAAGATGTGTAGGCCAACCACGACCGACCAGACGCACCAAGAGAGGAACACATAACCCCAGTTCAAAGCATGCGGAGGGCCAACCCGCCAGGACCCTGAGCCCGCTCCCCACAACCAAACAGGCGACCCGCGGCGCCAGGCACACCCCGCGGCCAGTGTCAGAGGGACGTGACGACCAGAATGTACACACATTAAAGCAAAAACCCCCTCTGACGAGGGGATATGCCGTGCCCGAGGTGGGACTCGAACGGGATTCCGGGCCTTGCAAACACTGGGAAGTGGCGGGAACATGCGAAAACCGGGCCAGTCCGGCGGCTGTACGAGGCAGTCCGAATCGAAAAGTGTGGACAGTGTCCACACTTCTTTTTTGCTCGGTCGGCCACCGAAAGAGAAGATCCAGCTCATCCCTGCAGTCGTATCCAGCACCTGAAAATCGGAGCCGACTGTTCTGCAGATTGCCTGCTCCTTGGCACCCTTTCCGACCCTGTCGAACAACCCAAAACCGACTGCACTCCGCCCCCCGGAACAAAGAAATATCCAACTCAATGGCTGCACCTCCTTCATTAAGAGCATGGCGGAAACTATATCGAGCATCATGACAAGACGTTTGGGCCGGTCCGACGGCAGATGTCCATTATCGGCAGTCGGCTACGTACCTGACAAAAGTGCTGCCTTCGGAAATCCGCGCTTCAGAGTGCGCGGATCCAAATGAGATCGTAGACCAGGGCGGAGCTCGGCGCAGGCCCACGTTGACATCGGGCCGTCCAAGCGGCACTGGCGCCCCTTAACGAGCAAGAGTAGCGTCCATAGCAGAAATGGCGCCTCGGAAGCTACGCAATTTTGCAGGGCAGCAATATTTCCCGCGCGCCCGTGCTCACTAGAGTCAGTCTCATAAAGGGGACGGGATGGCTGGATGGAATGCTGACACGGCTGCTGGTCCCCTTGGGGCCGGAACGGTCACTTTGGTGGAAGGATCCTCTTTCTGCATTTCTGACCCGAACGGGGATATCCGCCCCGAACATCCGCACGGCGTCTTTTTTCAGGACACTCGCATCCTCTCCCACTGGATCATGACCATCGATGGCCAGCCCATTGAACCACTGGCCGCGGAGACGAAGGAACCGTATCGGGCCCTGTTTGCCGGCCGGGTGACTCGTTTGGACGGCCACAGGGACAGTCCGCTGATCGTCGAGCGCCTGCGCGAAGTGGGCGCAGGCATTCAAGAGCAGTTCACTCATCGCAATTTCTCGAACGAGCCTGCCGAATGTGTGGTCTCCCTGAAAGTCGAAGCTGACTTCGCCGACCTTTTCGAAGTCAAGGAGGCCCGAATTCAGCGGCGTTGGGACCAAACGCGCCACGTAAACGGCGACACCCTGACCATCAGGGCTGCCTGGCAGGACGTTCGGAAGGGCATCCTCATCCAGGCCCCGGGAGCCGACGTCACACCGGAGGGCCTAGGCTATCGAGTCACGGTTGCCCCGCATAGCCAGTGGAGTTCCGTCATCACTGCGGTGCCGAGCATGGAGGCGACAAGTCCGCCGCCGTCGTTCGTTCATCTTGATGCAGACGGCATGTCCGCAATGACCGCCGCCGACAGGAGTGGGTGGCGAAAATTCCCTTGGTCCGCATGGGAAACCGCTCGATTGAACGGACGCTGCGACGGAGCTATGACGACCTCGATGCCCTTCGCATCGAAGATCCAAACCATCCGGACCGTATAGTGGTGGCGGCAGGGGCGCCCTGGTTCATGACCCTGTTCGGCCGGGACTCCCTGCTGGCCTCGCACATGGCCGCGCCCGTGGATCCCTCCCTGGCCTTGGGTACACTTCAGACGCTGGCCGATCGCCAGGGTACGGTAGTGGATGCGGTGAGCGAGGAGGAACCGGGCAATATCCTGCATGAAGTAAGGCTCGATGTCTCCAGTGGGCTTTCGCTGGGCGGCAAGTCCGTCTATTACGGAAGCGTCGACGCCACCCCCCTTTTCGTTTGCGTCTTGGGCACAGTCAGCCGGTGGGGTTTCGCCAAGGAAACCATCGCCGCCCTGCTCCCGCACGCGGACCGGGCAATGAACTGGATCCGCGACTACGGGGACAAGGACGGCGACGGGTTCGTCGAGTACAACCGCCTCAACCCCCGGGGGCTCATCAATCAGGGCTGGAAAGACTCCTGGGACGGCGTCAACTTCGCCGACGGCACACTGGCCGAGCCGCCAATCGCGCTCTGCGAAGTACAGGCCTACGTTTACCAGGCGCACATGTCCCGCGCATGGAAGGCGTACGACGACGGCGACATGGCCGTGGGTGACGAACTCGCCGACCGCGGGGCAAAGTTCAAGAAACGGTTCAACGAGCAGTTCCGGATGCCTGACCGCGGCTACTACGCCATCGCCCTGGATGGAAAGAAGCGGCAGGTCGACGCGTGCGCCTCCAACATGGGCCACTGCCTATAGGTCGGCCTCGTGGACGAGGACAAGGCACCCTTAGTGGCCGAACGACTGATGTCCCCCGAGATGTTCAGCGGCTGGGGTGTGCGCACGCTCGCCAGCAACATGGGTGCCTATAACCCGGCCAGCTACCACAATGGCTCGGTCTGGCCCCATGACAACGCAATCATCGCTCAAGGACTCATACGCTACGGCTTTGTGGCCGAGGCGCAACGGATCTCTACCGCCCCTGCTGGAGGCAGCTGAATTCTCCGATGGCCGATTGCCGGAATTGTTCTGTGGTTTCGGCCGTGAGCAATTCAAGGCACCGGTCCCCTACCCAACGGCATGCTCACCGCAAGCCTGGGCGGCCGCAGCGCCGATCCTGCTCATAACGAGCCTGATGCAGTATGACGCACACGTTTCCCTCGGCGGCGTATGGATGGATCCCGCGCTGCCCAAGTCCTACGGCGACCTCCACATCCGCAATGCACCCATGGCAGGCGGCCGAATCACCATCGACGTGACGAAAAACAAACCGTCAATCCGAGGACTGCCCGAAGGAGTAGTGTTTCACCGCGGGCACCGTCCCTCAATGACGGAGCTCGTGGAACAAGTGGGCCGCATTGGTAGGACTTAATCCGGTGCCCCGTCGGTCCGATCCGTGTCGGCAGCACAACCCAAGGGCTGCTGAGGAACTGGCTTTCAGGTGTCTTGATCTTGCCCGCTCAGAACCCGAACTTGATTCCGGATAGCTGACGCCGAGCTGACACGATGCACAACCAAGCCATCACCAAACCTTCAATTCCGTGCACGGTGACTGGCTGAGTTCCGCGCTCTTGCCTGTTGGAAAGCGGGTTACTAGCGTGGCGGGCAACCAAGGCCCGCCAGCCGCATCACGACGTGCCTGCCGAGACAGGCCCAGTTCCACAAGGAGTTGCTCAATGAAGATCATCGTTCTGATTAAGCAGGTGCCAGACACGTCCGTGGAGAGGCACCTTGATTCTGCAACCGGCCTTCTTGACAGAAGTTCAGCTGAAGGCGTGATCGACGAAGTCAACGAGCGCGGCCTGGAAGTGGCTCTTCAGTACAAGGATTCCCACAAAGGAACTGAAGTGGTGGCCTTGTCCATGGGGCCTCAGGGCGCCAGTCAAGCCCTTCGAAAGGCCTTGTCCATGGGAGCTGACTCCGCCATTCATGTCCTGGATGATGATCTTGCGGGCGCGGATGCCGTATGGACATCGAAAGCGCTTTCGGCCGCTCTGAAAACAACTGCATTTGATCTCGTCCTCGCCGGAAACGAGTCGACCGATGGGCGCTCTGGATCGGTTCCAGCCATGGTGGCTGAACGCCTTTCACTTCCCCTTCTCGGTTCGATCAGCGCCGTGAACATTCACGGCACCTCGGTCAGAGGTCAGCGTGAGGTTGAATCAGGCACCCTCAGTGTTCGTGCTTCCTTGCCGGCAGTTACCACTGTGACTGAGCGTTCACCGGAGGCGCGCTTTCCCAACTTCAAAGGCATATTGACGGCGAAGCGAAAACCCGTGAAGACCTTGTCCCTGGCGGACCTGAACCTCGATCCCTCCGAACGTTTGGCCGCAGCACGCTCAGTGGTCGTTTCCGTTGCAGCACGCCCGGCCCGTCAAGCAGGAAAGAAGATCATCGACAGTGGTACCGCCGGTGTTGAGCTTGCTGAATACCTTGCCGCCGGCCGACTGCTCTAAAGAGGACAAAAATGTCAAATGTACTAGTGCTCGTTGAGCTTTCCACCGCCGGGAAGATCTCGCAAAGTGCCAGCGAATTGCTCGGCCTGGCTTCCACACTGGGCACCCCTGTTGCGGTTCTGGCCACACCCCGTGAGGCAACCGAGATAGTGGCGGAGCTGGGCTACCTCGGAGCGCAGCACATATTCGTTGGCCAAACCGAACCGGAACCGACGCTGCTCCTGACACCCCAAGTTGAAGCTGCCTGGCATGCTGTTCAACAGTTCGGACCCTCCGCTGTGCTGGCCTCAAGCTCAGTTGACGGTCGCGAAGTAGCGGCACGGCTGGCCGCACGCACCGAAGGCGCTCTCCTTGCCAACGCTGTCGCGGTTCGACTCGATGGTGAACGCATCCTGACCACCCATTCAGTCTTCGGGGGCGTATATTCGGTGGAATCCACTGCTGAAAGGGGTTTGCCCATCATCACAGTGCAGCGCGGGGCCCTGGAAGGCAGGGCACCTGAAGTGGCTCCGCACGTGACTGTGCATCACCTGACCCTCGGTGTGGAAAGGTCCGCTGTCATCGAAGGAACCACACCCGTCCTCGCCTCGTCCCGTCCCGATCTGCGCACGGCTGAGAAGGTTGTGTCCGGCGGTCGGGGCATGGGTTCCAAGAAAAACTTCGCCTTGGTTGAAGAGCTCGCCGACGTGCTCGACGCGGCGGTGGGCGCCTCTCGTGCCGCCGTGGACGCCGGCTACGTTGCTCAAAGCTCCCAAGTCGGGCAGACCGGAGTGAATGTAACCCCGCAACTTTACGTCGCCCTCGGAATTTCTGGAGCTATTCAACACAGGGCGGGGATGCAGGGGGCAAAAACAATCGTGGCCATCAACTCCGACAAGGACGCACCAATTTTCGACGTGGCTGATTTTGGAATCGTTGGGGACGTTTTCAACGTAGTACCGCAGCTGATCGACGCCATCCGGTCTCGGTCACAGGGGAGCATCTAGGCCATGGCACCCTCAGCGAAAAGTCTTCAAACGACGAAGACAAAATGGACACGACTGGTCTTGACCGCGGCATCGGCCCTGCTGCTGCTCCTTGCCGCCGTCCTGGCAACGAAATGGTTCACGGCCCTTGACAGCACCGCTTCGTTCCTCCAAGAATTCCCCGGGCACACGCGCCCTCCGGAAGGATCGCAGACCGGCTTTCCCGCCTGGCTAGGTTGGCAGCATTTTCTCAATATGTTTTTTCTGGTGCTGATCATCAGGAGCGGCTGGCAAATTCGGACTGACACCCGCCCACAGGGGAATTGGACTCGGAACAACAAAGGCTTTATTCGAACCAAAAGGGCGCCAACCAAAATCAGTCTCAACCTGTGGCTTCACATGAGCCTGGATGTATTTTGGATTCTGAACGGGCTCATCTTCATTGTCCTGTTGTTCTCGACAGGGCGTTGGCAGCGAATCGTTCCCACGACTTGGGATATCGTTCCCAACGCACTGTCAGCGGGGCTGCAGTACCTTGCTCTGGATTGGCCGACGGAGGACGGCTGGGTGAGCTACAACGCGCTGCAGTTACTGGCCTACTTCGTCACCGTCTTCATCGCGGCACCCTTGGCTTTTCTCACCGGGCTGCGGATGTCCCCACTGTGGCCAAAACAACTCAGCAACCTCAATCGGATGTACCCCATTGAAGCCGCCCGGGCACTCCACTTTCCGGTGATGATCTACTTCGTAGGGTTCGTCGTCGTTCATGTGGCCCTGGTACTCGCCACAGGCGCCTTGCGGAATCTTAACCACATGTATGCATCAAGCAACGAGGACAACTGGACCGGATTCTGGATCTTCGGTGCCTCACTGCTCGTTATGGTCGCCGCCTGGTTCCTGACCAAACCGCTGTTTCTGCGCCCCGTGGCCTCACTGACAGGCTCGGTCACCCGCTAGGAGCGCCCATTGGACAGCCCCGACGGCGGTAGAGCCGTCGGAGTTGCCTTCTCCAGCAACAATGCTGGGCTCCCCGCTTTTCCGTAACTGGGAGAAGCGAAGCGCCGGCGTGGTCCGTCCCAGAAAGGCAGGGCCCTCGTCACTCGACGAGGGCCCTGCTTACTTCACGATCTTTGGACTGATGAGTGTTGCCTGCGCATGCTTGAGGGATCGGCCCGTCAACTATCTTTCCGTTGAAGCCGAAGACGCCATTACCCGCCGCCACCCTGAGCGGCTTCGATGCGGCCAAGACTTCCTCTGGAGTGGGTGCGTAGGCGTCACATACGACACTTACCTGGTTTGGGTGGATACATGCCTTTGACCCGAAGCCGGAGGCGACAGCGTCAGCGATGGGTTTTTATCTTTCATCCATGAGTGTGGCTACTCTCAGCTACAAGCCGAGTTCGCGGGCGATCAGCATCAGCTGGACTTCCGTGGTGCCTTCCCCCACTTCAAGGATCTTGGAGTCGCGGTAGTGGCGTGCCACGGTGAATTCGTTGATGAAGCCATAGCCGCCGAATACCTGGGTGGCGTCCCGCGCGTTGTCCATGGCTGCCTCGCCTGCGACCATCTTGGCGATGGCCGCCTCCGTCTTGAACGGCTTACCGGCCAGCATCCTGGCGGCCGCGTCGTAGTACGCCAGCCGGGCGGTGTGGGCCCTGGCCTGCATCCGGGCGATCTTGAAAGAGATGGCCTGGTACTTGCCGATATGGTGCCCAAAGGCGCTGCGTTCCTTGGCATATTTGACCGACAGGTCAACGCAGCCCTGCGCCGCCCCCGTGGCCAGCGCAGCGATCGCGATTCGGCCCTCGTCCAGGATGGATAGGAAGTTCGCGTAGCCGCGGCCCTCCTCACCGAGGAGGTTCTCCTCCGGGACGCGGACATCCTTCAGGGTCAGCGGGTGGGTGTCCGAGGCGTTCCAGCCCACCTTGTTGTACGCCTTCTCGGCTTTGAATCCCGGCGTGTCCGTGGGCACCAGGATGGTGGAGATCTCCTTCTTGACGCTCCCGTCCTTGCGCTCCTTCTGGCCCGTCACCGCCGTGACGGTCACCAGCCGGGTGATGTCCGTCCCGGAATTGGTGATGAACTCCTTGTTCCCGTTAATCACCCAGTTCCCCGGCTCACGCCGTGCGTGGGTCTTGGTGCCGCCCGCGTCGGACCCGGCTTCCGGTTCCGTCAGCCCGAAGCCGGCGAGGGCCTGCCCCGAGGCCAGCAGTGGTAGCCATTCCTCCTTCTGGGCGTCAGTACCGAAGCGGTAGACCGGCATGGCGCCAAGGGAGACCCCGGCCTCCAGGGTGATGGCCACCGACTGGTCCACCCGGGCCAACTGCTCCAACGCCAGTGCCAGCGCAAAGTAATCCCCACCCATTCCGCCGAACTCCTCCGGGAACGGCAACCCGAAGAGGCCCATCTCGGCCATCTGGGACACCACTTCGTAGGGGAAGCTGTGTTCCTCATCGTGCTTGGCGGCGGCCGGGGCAACGACCTCGTCCGCGAACTCTCGGACTGTCTTGCTGAGTTCCTGGTACTCCTCGCTGAGGTCAAAATCAGCCATGGTGTTGCTCCATTTCATTATTGGAATCTGTTCTTTGTGTCTGGTTCGCTGGCAGATGCGATGGTTGGTCCTCGGCCGGAACGGAATCGTGGGGATGAATTGTTGCCACCACTTCCTCGGCTTTTACGAGGTCACCGGTGCGGATCGTGAGGTGGACGGTGCCAGCCAGCGGTGCCAGGAGTTGGTGCTCCATCTTCATGGCTTCGACGGCCAGCAGCAGCTGGCCTTCGGCGACGATTGCTCCGTTGCTGACAGCTACCGAAACCACAGTTCCGGGCATGGGCGCGCGGACCTGCGGATCTGCTCTGCCTTCGTCCCTCTCAATGGCGGCAAGCACGTATGCGAGCCGAGATTCCCGGCTGAGGATCTCCAAACGGCATCCCCACCCCCCGTTACCAAGGAACATTTCGCCAGGAAGCGCTGAGCTTGTTTCCCAGGAGCGGGCCCTGCCCGATGAGGTACTTTGGGGCTCGCCGGGACCGGATCCGGGAACCATCGCGTAGATGGAGGCGTCGCCATCCAGGGTGAGCTGAAGCCTGGCATCTGCCAGTGCCGCCAACGAGGCCGTCCGTTCGGGGCCATCGTTGACGCGCACCAGGACCGAAGCCGACGGCCGGATACCGGTTATCTGTACGGATGCTAATTCGCCGGAGGGTGTCTTCATGGTCACCCGCCATGGCGCCTGTCTGCCCAGCCTCCAGCCGTCAGTTTTGCCCCACGCACTGTTCCTGTCCCGTTCCGATCCGGAAACTGCTTGGGTGAAAGCCCAGATGTAGACGGCAGCGGCCGCCAACTCAGCGTCGTCGACGTGCCTGAAGGTGAAACCGGGCATTTTCCGTTCGATCAGACCTGTGTCGAGGCGCCCTGCGTAGACGTCGTGGTCATTCATCAGCAGTCTCAGGTATTCGACGTTGGTGTCTACGCCCAGCAAGGTGTAATCCGCTAAGGCCTCATTCAAGGTTTGGATCGCCGCTTTGCGGTCCTCGCCCCAGGCGATGACCTTTGACACCATGGGATCGTAGTTGGAGGAAATTTCGAGTCCTTGCAGCAGCGCAGAGTCCACGCGGACGCGTTTGCCTGCCTCTCCAGTAGGTTTTTCGTCAAGCAGCAGGACCGTACCGGTGGCGGGAAGGAAGTTCTTTTCGGGGGTTTCGGCGTAGACGCGTGCTTCGACAGCGTGGCCGGTTAGTTCGACGTCGGCCTGGGCCACGGTGAGTACCTCACCGGCGGCGATCCGGACCTGCCATTCGACGAGGTCGACGCCGGTGACCATTTCGGTGACGGGGTGTTCGACCTGGAGGCGGGTGTTCATTTCCATAAAGAAGAACTCGTCGGGGGCGTCGTCGGAGACGAGGAATTCCACGGTTCCCGCGCCGCTGTAGTGGACGCTGCGGGCTGCCTGGCACGCGGCTTCGCCGATCCGTTCCCGCACCGCGTCGCCGTCGGGAAGGGATTCCAGTAGCGGAGAGGGTGCCTCCTCGATGACCTTTTGGTGCCGGCGCTGCAGGGAACACTCACGCTCGCCCAGATGGATGACGTTGCCGTGGTTGTCCGCAAGGACCTGGACCTCGATGTGCCGCGGCGTGCGGATCAGCCGCTCTAGGAACAGCGTGTCGTCCCCGAACGCGCTGGAGGCGACCCGCCGTGCGGTGACCAGGGTGGCTGCCAGGTCCAAGGGACGTTCCACGATGTGCATCCCTTTCCCTCCGCCGCCGGCGGAGGGTTTGATCAGGAGCGGGAACCCGACGGCGTCCGCGGCCTCGACCAGTTCGGCGTCGGTCATGCCCGGCTCGGCGATGCCCGGCACGACGGGGACTCCGTAGCCGGCCACGTGGTTTTTGGAACGGATCTTGTCACCCATAACGTTCAGGGACTCCACCCCCGGGCCAATGAAAGTGATTCCCGCGGCTTCGAGGGCACGCGCGAAGCCGACGTTCTCACTCAGGAACCCGTAGCCGGGGTGGACAGCCTGGGCGCCGGTCTCCAGGCACGCCCGGATGATCGCCTCGATCTTCAGGTAGCTCTCTGCCGCCGCGGCGGGACCGATCCGGATGGCCGCGTCGGCTTCGCGTACGTGCCGGGCATCGGCGTCGGCATCGCTGTACACGGCGACCGACCGGATGCCCAGGGCACGCAGGGTCCGGATCACCCGGCAGGCGATCTCGCCCCGGTTCGCTACCAGTACGGTACCGAACAGTGCCGGCTTCACGGTCGGCTGAGTCAGTTGGGGTGCTTCAGTCATTGCTGGGCTCACATCCTGAAGAGGCCGAAGGAGGTTTCCGGCAGCGGGGTGCGGGAGACGACGTCGAGCGCCAGCCCCAGCACGGTACGGGTATCTGCCGGGTCAATCACACCGTCGTCCCAGAGGCGGGCGGTGGAGTAGTACGGGCTGCCCTGGTCCTCGTACTGCTGCCGGATCGGGGCCTTAAACGCTTCCTCGTCCGCGGCGGACCATTCCTCGCCTGCGGCTTCGTACTGGTCCCGCTTGACAGTGGCCAGCACACTGGAGGCCTGGTTGCCGCCCATGACCGAAATCCGGCTGGCAGGCCACATCCAGAGGAAGCGCGGTGAGTAGGCCCGGCCGCACATGGAGTAGTTTCCTGCACCAAAGGACCCGCCAATGACCACGGTCAGCTTCGGCACCCGCGCCGTCGCGACCGCCGTGACCATCTTTGCGCCGTTCTTGGCGATCCCGCCCTGCTCCGAATCCCGCCCCACCATAAAACCGGAGATGTTCTGCAAAAAGACCAACGGGATCCCGCGCTGGTCACACAGCTCAATGAAATGCGCGCCCTTCAACGAAGACTCACTGAAAAGCACCCCGTTATTGGCCACAATCCCCACCGGATGTCCGTGCAGTCTCGCAAAGCCCGTCACCAGGGTTGTCCCGTACTCCTTCTTGAACTCGTGGAACCTGCTGCCATCTACCAGCCGGGCAATCACCTCACGCACGTCATACTGCGCGTTTACATCCGTAGGGACGGCCCCGTACAGCCCGGCGGGATCGGCCACGGGTTCGACGGCGGTTTCCACATCCCAGGCGGGGGCCTCCGGCCCGGGCAGGGTGGCCACAATGTCGCGGATGATCTGCAGGGCGTGCTCATCGTTTTCGGCCAAGTGGTCCGTGACGCCGGAAATCCTCGAGTGGACTTCGCCGCCACCGAGTTCCTCCGCGGTGACTACTTCGCCGATCGCAGCCTTCACCAGCGGCGGACCGCCCAGGAAGATGGTTCCCTGGTTCCGGACGATCACCGTCTCATCACTCATCGCCGGGACGTAGGCGCCGCCGGCGGTGCACGAGCCCATCACGGACGCGATCTGAGGGACCTTCGCTGCCGACAACCGCGCCTGGTTAAAGAAGATCCGCCCGAAATGCTCTTTATCCGGAAAGACCTCATCCTGCTTCGGCAAAAACGCCCCGCCCGAGTCCACCAGGTAGATGCAGGGCAACCGGTTCTCCAGGGCGATCTCTTGGGCGCGAAGGTGCTTCTTGATCGTCATGGGATAGTAGGTGCCGCCCTTGACCGTGGCGTCATTGGAGATCACCAGCACATGCCGGCCATGGATCAGGCCGATGCCGGCAATCACTCCCGCACCCGGACAATCACCGCCATACATACCGTTGGCTGCCAGCGCAGCGATCTCCAGGAACGGACTGCCCTCATCCAGCAACTGGTCGATCCGCTCACGCGGCAACAGCTTGCCCCGGCCTACGTGGCGTTCACGCGACTTCTCCGGTCCACCCAACGCCGTTTGGGCCAGACGTTTTTGAAGCTCTCCTGCCAGCACCCGTTGGGCGATGTTGTTGGCTTCAAAGACCTTGCTGGTAGTGTCCACCAGGCTCTTTATCGTGTGCATAGGCTTTCCATTTCAACGTGCATGGGTGTTCCTGCCCTGTAAGTAGCAGGTGCGGAGATGGTCGCGGGATCCAGCGCAATCAGTGGCGGCGGCAGTTCAGAACGGGGCGGGCTAAACCATCGTGATGAGCACTGCCGGATTGGACATGATGGCCCCGACGTCGGAAAGGAATCGTGAGCCCTGTTCGCCATCAACCAGCCGGTGGTCAAAGGAGAGGCTGAGGGTCATGACACTCCGAATTGCGACAGCGCCGGCGTGCTCCCACGGTCGGCGCCTGACGGAGCCGATAGCCAAAATAGCCGCCTCTCCGGGGTTCAGAATGGGTGTCCCGGCGTCGATGCCGAAGACGCCTATGTTCGTGATGGAGATCGTGCCGCCCGACAGCTCGGCCTGCGCCGTCTTGCCTGACCGGGCCGTCTGGGCGAGTTGATTCAAGGCGGCGGAGAGTTCCAAAAGTCCCATGCGGTCCGCGTCCTTGATGTTCGGCACAGTGAGCCCACGCGGTGTTGCGGCGGCGATGCCCAGGTTGACGTAATTGAACTGGACGATCTCCTGGCGAGCTTCGTCCCATCGGGAGTTCAACGAGGGATTGCGGCCCAACGCGACGAGCACGGCTTTCGCCACAAGCGTCAACGGTGTGAGCTTGTAGCCGGCGAACTCACGGCTGGACTTCAACGTCTCAAGCAACTCCATGCTCGTCGTGACATCAATAGTCAGGAACTCAGTTACATGCGGCGCGGTAAATGCGCTCGACACCATCGCAGAGGCAGTGTGCTTGCGTACGCCTTTGATGGGCGTTCTGGTTTCCCGTTCCTTTTCCCCAGATGCCTCGATATCGGCCGTTTGACTGTCCGCTGCTTGCCGGGCGGCGTATCCCGCCGCGGCATCGATGTCAGCCCGGGTGATCAGGCCCTGTGGCCCGGTGCCAACCATTGATGCCAGATCCACGCCTAAATCTCGTGCGAGCTTGCGGACCGGCGGTGTGGAGCGGGGTCGATCTGCTGGGCTGTCCGAACCCCAGGAAGTCGGAGCTGGAGTTTCGGGGGTAATAGGAGCGGTCTGGGCATTCGAGTGTGGGTGAAAAGCCTTGCGGGGTTTGCGTGCTGGCCGCCCGGCACTGTCAATTTCGGCCCCGTAACCAACGAGAGTCGGGATCCGTTTTGCTGGCCCGTCGTTGGCGATATCTGAGGGCGGGCCGCCGTCAGAATCTCCCGGGAGCGTGAATGACACGATGGGGGTACCAACTTGAACAACGGTGCCCGGTTGCTCATGGAGTACGGCGATGATTCCGGCGTAGGGCGAAGGGAGTTCAACTACCGCCTTTGCTGTCTCGACCTCGGCGATCACCTGATTCAGTTCGACGGCGTCGCCGACGGCGACCTTCCAGTGGAGGATCTCCGATTCGGTCAGCCCTTCACCCAGGTCCGGGAGCCTAAATTCCCTTGTGGTCATCTCTTTCGTCCTCCCAGTCCAGTCAGAGAGTTCGGTCGGTCAAGGGCCCGGTCTACGCCGTCAAGAATCCTGTCCAGATCGGGCAGGTGGTGTGATTCCAGCTTTGACGGCGGGTAGGGGATGTCGAAGCCTGTTATCCGGACCGGCGCTGACTCAAGGTGGTTGAAGCAACGTTCGGTGATGGTCGCGGCGATCTCGGCTCCCAGGCCGCCCGACCGCGAGGCTTCGTGAGTAATAACCAGCCGGCCGGTCTTCCGCACCGAAGCCTCAACGTGTGCGAAATCGATCGGTGCAAGTGAGCGGAGGTCTATGACTTCAACTGAAATTCCGTCGTCGGCTGCAGCTAATGCTGCGTCCATAGCCGTTTTTACGAGGGGACCATACGTGACCAAGGTGACGTCGCTGCCGGCGTTGCGCACGCTGGCGCTGCCAAGTGGAAATGCTTCTCCAAGGTCAATGTTTTGTTCGACTTCGCCTTTGACGTGATACCGGCGTTTGGGCTCGAAATAGAGTACCGGGTCTTCCGATGCAATGGCCTGCCGAAGCATTGTATAGGCGTCCTGGGGGTTGGACACGCTGACCACCCGCAGGCCGGAGGTATGAGTGAAGTAGGCCTCCGGGGATTCGGAATGATGTTCCGGCGAGCCTATCCCTCCGCCGAAGGGCACCCGGATGGTGATCGGCATCCTGACTTTGCCCTGCGTCCGATAGTGCAGCTTCGCTACCTGGCACACGATCTGGTCAAATGCTGGGTAAATGAACCCGTCAAATTGAATTTCAACAACGGGTCGGTAACCCCGGTAGGCGAGGCCGACGGCGCTGCCCACGATTCCGGCTTCCGCAAGTGGGGAATCGATGACCCGATGAGGTCCGAAGTCTTTCTGCAAACCGTCGGTGACTCGAAAGACGCCGCCCAGTTTGCCGATGTCCTCTCCCATGAGTACAACCTTTGGGTCGTCCTCCATTGCCTTGCGCAGTCCGGCGTTGATGGCTCGGCCAAACGTCATGGTGCTCATCGGCTTATCCCCTCACTCCGCTCACCCGCGAACGTGTCGAGGTAACGGAGGTAGTGTTCCTTTTGCGTTTCCAATGTGGTGTTCGGCGTGCTGTAAACGTGGGCAAAAACGTCCATGGGTAATGGGTCCGGCATGTTGATGCACGCCTCTCGCATTTCCTTGGCGACGGCGTCTGTCTTGGCGGCCACTGAAGCCTCAAGCTCCGGCGTGAAAATCCCCTTGTTCTCCAAAAGTGCTCTCACACGGGCAAGAGGGTCTTTGGCCGCCCAGATCTCGAGTTCGTTTGCGTCCCGGTAGCGGCTTGGGTCATCTGCTGTGGTGTGGGGGCCCATTCGATATGTGACTGCCTCGATAAATGTCGGACCGCCGCCGTTTCGAGCACGGTGCAGAGCGAGACGTGTGGCGGCCATAACTGCCAGGACGTCGTTGCCGTCAACCCGGAGTGATGGGATACCGAACCCCTTTGCGCGGGACGCTATGGGAATCTGGGACTGAAGCCCCACCGGTTCCGAAATGGCCCACTGGTTGTTCTGGCAGAAGAAGATCACAGGCACTTGGAAACTGGCAGCGAACACCAGTGCCTCGTTGACATCACCCTCGCTTGTCGCGCCGTCGCCGAAGTAGGTGACGGCGACAGAAGTGCCGCCGTCGTTCTTGATGCCCATGGCGTAGCCGGTGGCATGCAGGGTTTGGGCGCCGATGATGACCTGGGGTGTTGCCATATTCAGCTCATAGGGATCCCACCCCGAGTGGGCGTTCCCACGCCACACCCGGACGATGTCCCCGTAATCAACTCCCCTGCAGTATGCGACGCCATTCTCCCGGTAGCTGGAGAAGACGAAATCGTCGCTGCGCAGTGCCCGCGCTGATCCAATCTGTGCAGCTTCCTGCCCGAGAAGAGGTGGCCACAAGGCGAGTTCTCCTTGCCGCTGGAGGTAGGTGGCTTCAGTGTCGATCCTGCGGATGACAACCATGTCTTCGTACAGCGAAGACAGCTGCTCGTCAGAGACGTCTTCAACCCACGGGTCAAAGTCCAGATCGCCTACCAGATCACCTTCAGGACTAACCAACTGAATAACGCCGCCGTCCCCTCTTAATCCGGAGTCCTGCTGATCTGCGGAATGGCTTGCCTCATCTGTACGCAACGTTCACACCCTTTTCTTCTGCCCAGCGCGACCTGAATCTGCGGCGGGTCCTGCTGCACGGGGCTGCCTTGCCCTGCAGCTGTGACGCTACTCACGCGGTCATGCGCGAGACAACACGGCTCTGCGGCACTGAACACCGTGTCTGAAGGGGACGCTCTGTCTCGCACGACATTGGTCATGGTGTCCGATCCCTATGCACAGAGAACGGACAGTCCTGAACACCGCGGGTTCCCTCTATGACAACCGCCAGCCCCAACTCCGGACCGGGAGGCGGGCGGACCCGTCGGTGTGGGAGGGTAGTTGAAACTGAAGTGTCAATTGCTAAACTGGTCCTAAATCATAAACGGGCATGAATTAGTCCTTCACGGTTCAGTCAGTTTCGTCCGGGGAGCTCCACAGGGTTTTGAGAGCATGGTGAGTTTCGGTGTTCCATTGCAGGCCGCCGCGCCAGAGGGTTGGCCCGCTAGACAGCAAACCCGACGGAGCTGCCCTGCCCCGGAGCTTAGCTATGGGTAGTGCCCGTTCCGCCCCGCTTAAAGGACCCATTTGTGCGTAGCGATACCCGAAGAAACAAGCAGCGGCTCTTGCGAGCCGTGGCCGAAGAGGTCAGTGAGAACCCTGGGCCCTTGTCTTTGCAAAGCATTGCAGCGAGGGCCGAAGTAGCCGTTACTAGTGCTTACCGCTACTATGCGTCTTTAGATCAACTCCTCTCCGCTTATCTTCATCAGCTCATGGAGGAACTCGCCGAATTCTCGGCGACTTCTCCATTATCGGGTCGCAGACTGTTCGAAGCCGTGCTATCCCGTTGGGTCGAACTGGTCTTTGAACATGGGAAAGTTCTCGTCCGGCTTCGCTCCCGTTCGGGCTATTTGGAGCGACTGGACCGACAAGACCCGGTCATCCAGACCTCACTAGAGATCTGGGAGCGTCCGTTGGCCAACCTGCTAGACGATCAGGAACTGGCCGACGTGTCGATGAGGCGCGCGCTTTTCCTATGTAATGTGCTTACGGATCCTCGCGAGATCCTTGACCTCCATGAGACCGACGGAATGTCAGCCAGTCAGGTCACTACTCTCGTGGCAGCCGCCGTCAGCGGTTCCCTCCGCCCCCACCAAAGGGCCGCTCACCCCCAGTAAGCCTTGCTTACGTGCCCGAGGCCAAAATGCGTCGGGACGGACACGCGGAACCTCGGTACTCCGCGTCAAGGGACTTGCTTCAATCATCGTTGATCCTCTCGTCCTCCAGCGACAACGGGATCAGCCAGTTAATGCAGCCTGGCAAATCCATGAGGAGCGAAAATGGCGTTCGGCAACGCCAGAAACTGAGAGTCGCGAGGGGCCTCGCGCGATTCCTTATTCAATCGGCTTCTCCGACGCAAGGGCCGTCTCCGCTGAGAGGCGCACACGGCTATCAGCTCCAAGGCCTGGTGCTTCAGCCGCAAAATCCGATCCGAGGCCATGTGCCGGCTGGAACCCGTGGGCCCCATGGGATCCGGAGCCAACTTGCCTTTAGCTATTGCTTGGAGCTCGACTACGGTGCAAAATAAGAAGTAATTACCAATTGGTACAATAATTTCACTAGGATGAGTCTACGAGAGGGATCTATGTTTATCGACGCCCCTACCAGTTCCTTGACCGTGGGTCCGCGCCCGGCCACCGGCCCCTTGGAGGTTGTCCGAACTTTCATGCAGTATCCAACAGCTAACGTCGGCGATGCCATGAACCGCCTCAACCTCATGGACTCCGGAATCGCAGCGCAGTGGACCAGCGGCCGTTGCGTGGGACCCGCACTGACCGTACTCACCCGTGAAGGTGACAACCTTGCTATCCACCGAGCCCTCGACGACGCTGAGCCCGGCGATATTCTGGTGATCAATGCCTTGGGTGGAACAACACGGGCAGTATTCGGCGATCTCCTCGCTGAAATCTGCCTAGCTGCAGGCATCGCAGCTGTCATCATCGACGGACTAATCAGGGACCGGGCTGACATTGAGGAGATGGCTCTGCCCGTATGGGCCCGAGGCGTGTCGCCGGCGGGTCCAACCAAGTACGGGCCAGGGGCGGTCAATGTCCCGATAGCCTGCGGAGGCGTCGTAGTCAATCCGGGCGATCTTGTCTCTGCAGACGGTGACGGAGTTGCAGTAGTCCCTTCCGACATCTCCGCGGCCGTCCTCGACAAGCTCCGGGACATCAACATTTTTGAACGCGAGCTCCGCGCAAAGATCCGAAACTCCGTCAAAAACCCTGCCGCTGCGCTGTAAGAACCTGGAGGCAACGCAAACAGAACCAAGACGGAACATCAATCAACGGCCCCCCGGGACGGCTTCGCCACCCTCTGCAACCAGTCCGGCTGGGCACATGTCCACCGAGCCCCACCACCGCGTCCGAGCTCGAGCACGGCAGATGTAAAGATCCGCCCGACTATTCAATACCGCCCTTCAGCACACCGCCAATGGGCGTTCTTGGCCTCGCATAGAAAAACACACCGAAGATGAAAAGCAGAGCTCTCGTTCAAACCAGGAATGCTGACCGACATATCGGTTCGCAACGTCAAAGCAGTTCGGGCCCGGCGCTTGCCTTCGCCGTCAAAGCCACGGGAAATACAGCCACGGATCAGTGGACGAACCGACCTTCACCTCAAAAGCATGTTCCTCCGTACAAGCCAGAAGGACTGCCTGTGACAAGGGAGTGAACTGGCCCAGGCGGACCAGGGATCAGGGCACTACGTCGCTCTAGATCCTTTGGGATTCCGCATCAATCTTCCCCATTACGCCGTCGCCATCCGTGGAAATGAAAATGACCAACTACCGACACGACCAGTGGCATCTGCTCATCGGTGCCATCGTAGAAACCTACAAAAATGGAGATCTGATCAGGTCAGGCAGAGTCGATGACGCCATGTCTGACTCCTCATTGATATGGCTGGCGGCTGACGGGCCGGACACCAGAGCTCTCTTTGATGCCGCTGAAGGCGTTGAAGTCTGGGTTGAACCCCGCCAACTGGATGGGAAGATGTCCTACCGAATGACCAGGGCGGCCCTGAAATGGAAAGACGACGCAAACGCGCCAGATCGTTGAATGGTCCCTTCCACTTCTCTCCGTTCGGCTGGCGCAGCACGATGTCTGTAATCCAAAGACTGCAGGCTGCATGGGCCGGCAATAAGACATAGTGATCGGACGCGGTCGCTCAGCGACCACTGCGGCTGGCAGCGATAAGGCCTGATTCTTCTAACCGCGTTCAGAGCTCGCACCTTCTACTTGGGCCCCTGACACTATGTTTCCGGATGGCCATTGGTCGTTACCCCACTGTCCGCCTGATCACTAATGGAGCGGTATGCACGCATTTGATGGCACTGACAAGGCCATGTTCCTCGCCCTTGATGATGACCCTCGCGTTCCTATGCTTTTTCTCGCCAGAAGACTGGGACTGGCTCGGGGCACGGTGCAGAGCCGCCTCGAGCGGAGGCTTACGGATGATTGCCTTCTCCCTAACAGCATTAGGATCACGCCTGAAGCGCTGGGGTTACCGATGATGGCCCTTGTGACGGCCGAAGTCGAACAGTCATCGCTGGATGTCGCAGTACAGGCGCTGCATGGAATCCCAGAAGTCATAGAGGTTCACGCGATGGCCGGCGACGCTGACCTTCTTCTCCGCGTAGTAGCCCAGAACGCGGAAGATCTATTTCGGGTGGGCCAGGAGATCAGCAACTGCCCAGGAATCCGTCGGACCATGACTTCACTTTTATTGAAGAAACTCGTTCCCTACCGGATCGGCCAACTACTTAAGAAGTGATCCTGTGACAGTTCCCGTTAGTCCCGCGGTTCTAGCCAGAGGTCGTACCAGAAACTCGATCGATGCGGCGAAGCTCTCGATATCGCCGCTGAAATAGGCAGACACATCAGCCACGGCCGCGTCGAGCGACCCAGCAGGCGAGCTGGGTTCCTGGCTCCGTGGCCGCGGCGGGACAAATCGGAGATCCACCTCCCTTTGGGGGCCATTAACTTCAACAACAACAGAAAAGGCGCATATGCCCCTCTTTGACCTCCCGTTGGCCCAGCTACGCAGCTACACCTCCGATGTGACCATGCCGGAAGACCTTCCCGAATTCTGGGACGCCACGATCGGGGAGGCCAGAACTTATCCATTAGACGCCCGGTTTGAGCCGGTGGAGAACTACCTTTCCGTCATTGACAGTTTTGACGTGACGTTCGCAGGATTCGGCGGGGACGCCATCAAGGGCTGGCTGCATCTGCCCGCCACCAGGGAGCCAGGTTCCAGGCTGCCTGTCGTGATCCAGTATGTCGGCTACTCCGGCGGGCGGGGTCTGGTGAACCAGGAAACAAGGTGGGCCCAGGCGGGGTATGCGCATTTCATCATGGATACCCGCGGCCAGGGCTACGGCTTTGCTCTCGGTGACACGGCCGATCCCCATCCGTCCGCCGGCAGTGTGGGCTATGCCGGTCTCATGACCCGGGGCGTGGGCAGCCGCGCAGACTACTACTACCGGCGGGTGTATACGGATGCCTTCCGGGCAGTGGAGGCAGCGCAATCCCACCCAGAGGTGGACCCAGCACGGGTGATCCTTGCCGGCCTCAGCCAAGGAGGCGGCATAGTTGTGGCCGTCGCCGGGCTCGTGTCCGGCCGGCTCAACGGCGTCGTGGCCGCGTTGCCCGACGTCCCGTTCTTGCAGGATTTTCCTCGAGCCATTGACATCACTCCGCGTGGTCCATACCCGGAAATGGCTGCCTTCCTGGCCCGCCACCGGGACCGGTATGAGCCCGTACTTGAAGTCCTCCGCTATTTCGACGGTGTCAACCTTGGACGGTGGGCAATGGCGCCGGCGCTCTATTCGGCAGCGCAAACTGACGATATCTGCCCGCCGTCCACTGTCTTTGCCAGCTTCAATTACTACGGCTCAGCCACTCCGGATGAGTCCAGCGCCGGCCCAACGAAGGAGATTGAGGTGTACAGGTTTAACAACCATGAAGGGGGTCAGGAACACCACTGGATAAGGCAGTTGCTGTTTCTCCGTAAGCTCCTGGGATAAGTCACCGCTGTATCACCGGCTGTAAGCGCCCAAGAACTCAACCTGCCACTGAACTACGCGTGCATCATTTGTGAGCGCATCTCTTCTACTGCAAAAATCGAAACGCGCTCTGAGTAGGGGCTACAGCAGGGCATTCAGGATTGTGGTCGGCGAGAAACGTCGCGGCGCGCGATTTGCGCGCCGGTTGAAATCGTGCCGCCACTCCGCAACCGATGCAGACGAGGCCGGAACGCAACCAGATGGAACGCGAATATGGTACCGCTTCCAGAGCGGAGGCTTCCCATTCCCGCCCGTCAACTGAGCAGAAGGCTACATTCAAGGGTCATTTTGCTTCCTACGGCGAGAGTACTACCGAGAAGGCCGTGAATCTCGATCCGGTAGCCATTTTCCTAAAGATAACATATTCTTACTTGAGATGTAATTACCGATTGATTCTCAAGATCCTTGAGAGAGCATCCGTAGCCCAAGCCAAGGCTCGGGCCAGCGTTCATGTCGGTATCTGGTCCCACGCCTACTCCATGGTCCGCATGGGAGGCAAAGCACGAGTGCACCACACAAGAGAGTCCCGGTGGATGGAGGAACATGGCTTCAACTAAAGACGTTCAATCTTCTTCGGTGACTGTGTCTGTCACGAGAAAAGTAGACCCTTTACGCGCCGATGACGTGACGGCTTGGATTCAGTCTGGGGTAAATCTGGCCAGCCGCTGGCCAGGCTTCCTTGGATCCGGATGGATCCGGTCTTCAACCCGCGGCGACGAGTGGTACATGCTTTACCGGTTTGCAGACTCCTCCTGCCTCAGCGAGTGGGAGAGTTCCAGCTCCCGCAAAGGATGGCTTGATCAAGGAGTCGGGCTAATCGAGGAACGGAGCGTGGAGAAACTTACTGGAATCGAGGGTTGGTTTGATTCCATGCCTCAGTCCGACAAAGGTCTTCCCTCTCCCCCACCCCGACCTGCCCGCTGGAAGCAAGCGGTGAGTGTCTGGCTTGCTTTCTTCCCTGTCAGCCTGATTTTTGCTCTTCTGGTTGAAGCCTTGTACCCCGCGTGGAGCGGATTGTGGACAACTGCAAGGGTTTTGGTAACTACAACCATACTTACGCCGATCATGACAGTTTCGGTGCTGCCCGTCGTGACCCGGCTTCTCCAGTCATGGCTGAGATCTGACACGGTTCCTCGTGTTGGGCAAGCCAACACGCACTCGACATGAAAGAGAAAGCTGCATGTTAGTCTGCAGCACGTTTCCAGGCGCCGAAGACCCAGGGGAATCGCTGCGCGGAAGTGACGCGGGTACAGTTTCTTTAGACCGGGCGTCCTCGAACGTTTCCCTGGAGAATTGCCGGCGGTACGGCCGAGAACCGAAGGAAAGGCGGCGGTCAGTTGCGAAGTGACACACGTCGAAATATGAAAAGTCTCATGCGCGCCGTGGGTGAAGAGATCGATCAGAATCCAGCCGGTGTGACCATGCAAAGCGCTGCGGCTCGTGCGGGCATCGGGACCGCCACCGCTTACCGCTATTTCTCGTCGCTGGACGAGCTGCTCGAGGCGTACACCATCAACACGACTGAGGAACTCCGCCAATTCGCCCACGAATGCCCCCTGACGGGGAGCGAACTGTACAACGCCGTACTGTCACGTTGGATCACCTTGGTGCTGGAACACGGCAAAGTCATGGTCCAGCTACGCTCTCGCTTTGGATACCTCGATCGACTGGATCGAGGCGACCCGGTCATCGCCGCCTCCCGAGCCATCTGGGAACAGCCCCTGAGGGGACTTCTCCAAGATCTCGGCCTGCCGGACACGCTGCTTCGGCAGGCACTGTTCCTGAACAACGCTCTCTCGGACCCCCGCGAAATCCTCGACCTCAGTGAAACGGAGAAGTTGGAGCCGGAGCAAATTGCGAACCAGCTTCTGGAAGCACTTTCCGGGTCTCTCCAAGGATGGGCGAACGCCATGGGTGAAGGACCGGGTGGAGATCTGCTCAGTAACGATGCCCAGGGTCTTCGGTAAGCCGGAGTGCGCCTTGGATTCCGATCCTTTGAATCAGGCCACAGCCAGCCGTCGCGTGCCTCGGCTAGAAGCGCCCAAACCCGCTTCTGGGAACCTCCGCTAAGCCTCTGACGCAAGCGAGACCTTTCCTACCGCGGCAAACGCGCCCGGGAACTCTTCCGGAATTATTTTCCTAAAGAACCGCAACGCTGGTAGGCCGGCGTGCTCATTCCCGCAAGTCCACGGAATACCGCAAGTGCCCGTGGACCTGAGTCACGGAAGCCCTCAGCAATGCTAATGATGCAGGCCTCCGGGAGCTTATCCAGCGCAAGAAATAGCGGCAAGCGGTTCCCGTACGGACTTCCGCCCCAGCCAACCCCCTCCATCGACAAGTTGCGTTGAACTTCGTGGACTTCCCAGTACGGTCCGTAGGGCCGTACAGGTTTGGTGGTGGGAGGTTGAAAGCCGGGCAGTTCCTCTCACATGAAGTTCCGCGCGGCGTCCACGAACCGGTCCAAGCCGAGTTCAAGGTTTTCAGGGTCGGTGGCGAATGAGAGGCGAACGTGTCCTTCCCCGGATGGCCCGAACTCGCTGCCGGAACGGACGATTACTCCGGCCGCTGCGAATCGGGCGGTCATTTCATCGGAGGTGAGAACTGAATCGATTTTGACGAAGGCATAGAACGCACCTTGGGGCGGGAGCATGCTGAGTCCCGGGATACCGGAAAGCTTGGCGACGACTATGTCGCGGCGTGCCTGGTATGACTCAGCCATTGCGCGGAGGTGTTCAGCAGGTGTTTCCAAAGCGATGAGGGCGGCGTCCTGCACGAAGGTATTGATGGAACCGTTAATTGTTCGGTGGAGAAGATTGATCTTCTCCGACAGTCTGCGTGAAGCGACTACGTAGCCCAGCCGCCATCCTGTCATGGCGTAGGTTTTGGAGAATGTGCTGCAGCAGATGACCTGATCTGCAACGGCAGGGAGTTCCAAGGCAGATAGGAACTTCATGCCGTCAAAGACGATGTCGGCATAGGCCTCATCGGAAAGAAGCAGAAGATGAGGATGTGCCTCCAAAATTACTGCCAGTTCCCGCAGTTCCGCCATGCTGTAGACCCGGCCTGTTGGGTTACCTGGATTGCACAGAATAATCATGCGCGTATCAGCCGCTTCGCGAGCCAGCCGTTCAAGATCCAGCGTTCCGTCGGCACGGTTGGAAACCCAGATTGCCTCGGCACCGACCATGGCCAGATGGTCCGCATACAACGAGTACGTAGGTTCCGGAATCAAAACCTTATCTCCCGGGTTGATCAGGGCAAGTATCGAAGCTGCCAGGCCCGCGCTTCCTCCATGGGTGACCACAATCTGCTCCGGCGAGACATTCTGACCGGACCTAACTGTCAGCCTTTCAGCCAGGGAGCGGCGGAGTTCGGGGGCTCCACTGAGATTTGTGTAGCGTGTCCTGCCGTTACGCAAGGCCCTAACCGCTGCCTCAACGATGGGACTTGGTGTCCCTGCGTCAGGCTCTCCCATCGACAAGGCAATGGCGCCAGCAGGTGTCGATCCCAAGGACGCCGGTCGCCGGGAGGCCAAGAGTATGCGCTGGGCAGAGTCTGAGCTGTTCGAGCCGTAGTTGACAAAGGTCTTCTCGGAAGTCATGTCGTCATCCTGATTCCTGCTGAGTCGCAGATCGATAGTGTGGGTGCGGAAAGTAGGAATAGTTTACCAATTAGTACAATATTTCCACAGCAAAGTCCAGCATGAGTTCACTTCCAGGGCTGGTGCCAGGGCCGGGCTTCGAGGCTGCGCGCTTTCAGGGACTCGCACACGGACGTTGCGAGGCCCGAAGACCCTTCGGGGCCCTCGTCCATAACCGAGAGATTGAGACCGCAGAGACGCGGACTTGAGGAGAGCCGTCATTGCTGCGGGAGGGCCTCGGCGGACTCCTTGCCGTCGTTTCCGCGGCCAATATTGCTGTTCGCCAGGCGCGGCGTGGCGATAGGCCACGTCGCGAGCGGGGTTCCTTTTTCGTGAAACAAGCCCAGGGCGTCTGACGCTAGCAATCACAACCTCGGAGCGGCCTAAAGGCATTGACAAGGCATTCCCGGAGTGAGATAGTTTTCCCAATTACGAGATTCATCTCACAATTAATGGCCGTGATGAAGTCAGTACCTTGTAGCGGTCGACAGCTTCATACTCGTCTTAATGAGAGACAGGTTTTGGATCTCAACTCGTTCCGGCTCCCAACCTCTGGGACCGCCCCCGGCGGCCAGAACCTGACCGCCGACCGGGTGGCCACGAAGCGAAACCACGACCCAGATGCTATCGAACGGCTGATTAGGGGCCGCCAGGCACCAGATCCGGGCAAGCGCTGCTACACGAATAACTCACCAATCCCACAGGGGACATAGATAGTAGGAGTTTCAATGGCACCACGTTGGTACACATGCGCGGCGGCAGCCGTTGCCATTTTGACTGCAACCGCTCTAACGGGCTGTTCAAGCAGCTCTAGCCCGGCCGAGACTGGCCCTGCCGGTGAACCAGTGACCATCGAGTACTGGGGGGCGGCGATTGGCCAGGAGAAGTCAGTCGCGATCTTCAACGCTGCACACAAAGATGTCCAGATCAAGTACACCCAGATTTCCGCGGGTTCGGCCGGCGGCTACTCAAAGATGCTGAACGCTGTCCAAGCCGGCAACGCTCCGTGCCTTGGCCAGATCAGCTTCGACACCATTCCCAGCTTTGCGGCGTCGGGTTCGCTTGAGGACATCACCAAGTATGCCGAAGGCAGCAAAGACCAGTACTCACCTGTGGCATGGCAGCTTTCCAGCCTCGGCGGAAACGTCTACGGCATTCCCGTGGGTCTGGGACCCATGGCACTCTACTACCGGGCAGATTTGTTCCAGCAGTACGGTATTGAAGTTCCGAAAACCTGGGACGAATTCCAAGCTGATGCCGAAAAGGTGAAGGCGAAGGATCCTGCTGCCTACTTGGCCACCTTCCCGCTGAACACCTACGACCTCGGCGCGCTTTCTCAACAGGCCGGGGCCCAATGGTTCAGTACAGCAGATGATGCCTGGAAGGTGTCCCTCAACGATGACCCGTCAAAGAAGGTGGCAAAGTACTGGCAGGGTTTGGCTGACAAGAAGCTCGTTGTCCCCGAGCCAGCCTTCGACCAGGCCTGGTACACCAACCTCCAGAGCGGACGGATACTTTCCTACGTCAGTGCTGCATGGACCGGCGCCCTCTTGGAGAAGAACGCTCCAGGACTCAAAGGCAAGATGGCAGTAGCCCCCATGCCTCAGTGGAAGGAAGGCGAAAAGGTTTCCGGCAACCGCGGCGGCGGGTCAGTCTCTGTTTTGAAGGGGTGCAAGAACCCGAAAGAAGCCACTGAGGCCGCGGTATGGATGACGACCAACGCGGAGAGCGTGACAAGCCTGATCAATGATACGGGCATCTACCCGGCTGCCATCAGTGGCCAGAAATTGCCTGCGCTAACAGCAGGGTCGGACTTCTTCATTAATTCTGACAAGACCGCTGAAATTTTCTCCACAGCCGCGAGCAACATACCGGAGCAGTGGGTGTGGGGTCCGAACATGACCAGCCTTCAACCCAAGTTGAATGACGGTCTGAAAGTCATCGGCTCGGGACAGGGAACCATCTCTGAGTTGCTTGACACACTCCAGAAATCCACGATCGCTGACCTGAAAAGCCAAGGTTTGAGCGTCAAGGAGTAAAGCCCCAACCCGCGGCGCCCAGTTGTGAAGCCAGCTGGGTGCCGCGGGCTCCATTCATCACCAAAAGGATTAGCCATGAAGGCACCCACCCTCTCCGCACAGCGGCCCGTGCAACCAGGAACGACAACAGCTAAGCCCCCCAAATCACGGTTGAGCCGGAAGACCACGGTGTCTGCGCTGCTCTTCCTGGTACCGTTCGCGATCATGTTCTTATCCATGAAGGTTGCTCCCATCTTCTACGCGATTTACCAGAGCTTCTTCAAAACGGAACGCAGCGGCCTTGGCGTCGGGAGTTCCAAGAGCATCTTCGCGGGCTTCGGGAACTATCTGGTCGCGCTGCAGAACGGCGACTTCATAGCCTCCTTCGGACGCGTATTTTTGATCGGGATCGTGCAGGTCCCTCTCATGCTGACCATTGCGTTATTCCTGGCGCTTCTTTTGGACTCTGCCTTCTCACCCTTCCGGCGCGGATTCCGACTGATTTACTTCCTGCCGTACGCTTTCCCCGGCGTCATCGCGGCGATCATGTGGTCGTTCCTGTATCAGCCGGATCTCGGGCCTCTCAGCGGATGGCTGAGGGCCATCGGCATCGACGTCAACTTCCTTGCCAACAACATGGTCTTCTTCTCGATCGGGAACATGATGACCTGGGGCTTTACAGGCTTCCAGATGCTGATCATCTACTCGGCGCTACGGGCAGTTCCTGAAGACCTGACCGAAGCCGCGAGCCTGGACGGGGCCGGATGGTGGGCCACCGCATGGCACATCAAAATCCCCGCAGTGCGGCCAGCCATCATCCTCACCGCCGTTTTCTCGATCATTGGCACTGTCCAGCTGTACAACGATCCCGCGATCCTGTCCAAAGTGGCACCAGGAATCTCCTCGACGTTCACGCCGATCATGGCGGCGCAACAACAGGCCGCATCCAACAACTACAACCTGGCAGCCGCTCAATCGGTCATCCTGGCCCTAGTTGCTTTGGTCCTGTCGTTCGGATTCCTCAAATTCACTCAGCGAAAGGAAGCTGACTCATGACCACCGCTCCCCCGCGCACGACAGTCCGGCGCCCAACGCAGTCCCGCGGAACCAGTCGAATGCCATGGCGCCAACAACGCGTCCCGTTCTCGGCGCGCACGTTCTCCTTCGTCGTGATGGCCGCATTCGCGGTCTACAGCCTGGTGCCCCTCTGGTGGCTTATCGTCAGCGCAACGAAAAGCAGGGGGGACATGTTCACGACCAATCCCATGCTGTTCTCCGACTTCAATTTATGGGAAAACATCGCTGACGTTTTCGCGCAGCAAAACGGTATCTTCGCCGTCTGGACGGGAAATACGGTGCTCTACTGCGTCGGAGGTGCCGCCATCGCCACCGTGTTCGCAGCTATGGCCGGCTATGCTCTGGGCAAGTATGAGTTCCCCGGCCGAAAGCTGGTCTTCAACATCATCCTGGCCGCCGTTCTCGTGCCCGCGATCCTCTTCGCGCTCCCCCTGTATCTGATGTTCAGCGAAATCCAGTTGGTCAACACCTACTGGTCAGTTCTCCTGCCCAGTCTCGTAAGCCCTTTCGGAGTATTCCTCGCTGCCACGTACGCAAAACAAGCCATCCCCAACGAACTCCTCGAAGCAGCCCGTATCGACGGTGCCAATGAAGCCCGGATTTTTTGGCGGATCGGTCTGCCCATCATGTCGCCCGCCCTGGTGACTGTTTTCCTGTACCAGTTCGTCGCAATCTGGAGCAACTACCTCCTGCCCGTGCTCATGCTCAACAACGACACCCTTCAGCCCCTGTCAGTTGGCCTTGTCAATTGGCGTGAGCGTCTGAACGAGGGAATCTCTTACCACATCACGATCACAGGATCCCTCCTGGCCGTGATTCCACTGCTCATCGCTTTCTCCATCCTTCAGCGCTACTGGCGCTCCGACCTCGCCGCAGGCGGAGTGAAATAAGTGCCGTTTGAACGAAGACGGCAAACCATGAAATGAAGGAATAGTAGATGAAACGCATCCCGTTCAACCGAGAGTGGCAGTTTGGCCCTCTAGTTTCAGTCCATGAAGCGATTCGGGTAGCCCCGCCAAGTGACAATCTCGTCGACCTCCCGCACGATGCAATGCTCGCCAGCGGCCGAACGGCGGATGGGACAGGCGGAGCACCAACCGGCTACTTCGACGGCGGCTCCTGGACATACGAGAAGCTATTCGATGTCCCTTCCGACTGGGCGACCAAACGCATCACTTTTGAATTCGAGGGCGTTCACCGGGACGCCATGGTCTACCTCAACGGAGCTTTTGCTGGCCAGTGGAGCAACGGATACTCCTCGTTCCACATCGAGGCAGACCCCTTCCTGAACTACGGAGAGACCAACACCATCCGTGTTGACGCACGTTCCCATGAAGATTCACGCTGGTATCCAGGCGGAGGGCTCTACCGCCCGGTGCATCTTCTTATCGGTGAACTTGTCCATATCATCCCCACCGGATTGCGGGTGTCCACCCCCGACGTTGATGAAGAGCTTGCCACTGTCGTGGTCAGATCAACAATCGCCAATAAAGGGGCAACTACTCGTACCGTCGATGTTGTGCTCGAACTTTGTGACGACACAGGTGCGGAAGTGGTCTCAGAAAAATCCCGTGTCACGCTCCTGCCATACGAAACATTGACTTCCCATCAGCGGACGTATGTGCGGCATCCGTCCCTGTGGAGCCCGGATAATCCCGCTCTTTACCGCGCAACCGTTACCCTCCAGGACGAGAACGGACCCATCGACCGTGAATCAACGACGTTTGGCATCCGGAGCCTCGCAGTTGACCCCATCCGCGGGCTCCGCCTGAACGGAGAGACCATCAAACTCCGAGGCGCGGCGGTCCACCACGATCATGGGGTGCTCGGAGCAGCGGAATTCGCCGACGCCGCTGTGCGGCGGGTTCAGCGGATGAAGGATGCGGGCTTCAACGCGATACGCTCGGCACACAATCCGATCAGTGTGGCGATGCTCGACGCCTGTGATCGGCTGGGCATGCTGGTGTTCGACGAGGCGTTCGACATGTGGGCGGTGTCCAAATCCACAGATGACTACTCCCGATCATTCCCCCAGTGGTGGGAGCGTGATATCGACGCCATGGTGGCGAAGGATTTCAATCATCCGAGCGTCATCATGTACTCCATCGGAAACGAAATTATTGAAGCGGGAACCCGGCATGGCGCCCGGTGGGGGCGGTTGCTTGCAGAGCGTACCCGTGAGCAGGACCCAACCCGGATCGTGACCCATGCTTTGCAGGGCATGTACATGGCCAGGGACAAAGTCCCGGAACTCCGCGCCGAGGTAGACCAGGACAGCTCCACGATTCGCGGGCTCAACGACTACCTGGGCCAGGTAACACACCTCATGAACAGGGTCATGGCCTCGGAACTTCTCGGAGAGCGGCTGCTGGAGCCGGCATCCGTGCTCGATATCGTTGGTCTGAATTATGGAGACGCGCGCTACGAAGTCGACCAAGACGAATTCCCCCGTCGCATTTACTTCAACTCAGAATCATTTCCGACACACATTGATCGGCTATGGAAGATGATTCTCGCCAGAAACAACGTAGTCGGTGATTTCACCTGGACCGGGTGGGACTTCCTGGGTGAGGTCGGTACGGGTAGGCACGTGTACCCCGAAGATTTCCAGGAACATCGCGCCCCCTACCCATGGATCGCCGCCGTGTGCGGAGACATCGACCTCATAGGCCACCGCAAGCCCATCTCCTACTACCGAGAAATCGTCTTTGGACTGACCGATGTCCCCTACATTGCCGTACGAAAACCCCGCGATGACGGATATGTGATCGAACCCAAAGCCTGGACCTGGTCAGATGTTGTACCGTCCTGGACCTGGGATGTCACTCCAGGAACTCCCATCCACGTCGAAGCCTACGCCTCCGGTGATGAAGTACAGTTCGTCCTGAACGGAGCAGTTGTGGCCACCGAAAAGGTTGGAGTGAACCGCGACTACCTTGTACAGGCGGCTATCCCATTCGAACCCGGGCGCCTGGAAGTCGTTTCGTACCGCGATGGCGCCGAACTGGGCCGCCGGGAGCTAAGAACCGCTAACAGGCCAGCCAAACTGAGGCTTTCAGCCGACCGGTCCGCGGTCACCGCCAACACTGTCGACCTCGTGCACTTAGAGATCACGCTGGTGGACGAGGAAAACCGCCCCAATCCGAATACAGATGTGGAAGTAGCCGTCACCGTGCAAGGGCCTGCGACACTGCAGGGATTAGGATCGGCCAATCCTGAAGCCCCCTGCGACTACCTTGGAAATGTCGCGTTCACCTATCACGGCCAAGCCCTCGCGGTCGTTCGTGCCGGAGCCCAGCCAGGCCCCGTGACGATCACAGTCAGAGCTGACGGCTATCCGGACGCGACATTAGTAATCCCACAGGAGACATAGACGGTACGAGCTTTGAAGAAGCGGAATGCAAAGGTGACATTATATGACTCAAGCTAGCTCGACGGCGCGCACTCCCAATGTAGTCCTCATCTGTACCGATCAATGGAGGGGAGACTGCCTCTCCATCAACGGTCATCCAATTGTCAGGACACCTTATCTGGACGCAGTCGCCGCAGAAGGCGCAAATTTCTCGAATGCTTATTCATCCACGCCAACCTGTGTTCCTGCCCGCATGGCCCTGATGACGGGACTTGCCGCCCGTTCCCACAGAAGGGTTGGCTATACCGACGGCGTTGATTTCGACCTTTCCTTAACACTCCCGGGAGAGTTCACGAAGGCTGGATATCAAACACAGGCGATCGGGAAAATGCATTACTACCCTGAACGCGGACGCATTGGGTTTAACAACGTTATTCTTCATGACGGATACCTAAATTTTGCCAGGAAACGCGGTCGCGAAGTCGATTGGTACGACGACTATCTGGTTTGGCTGCGCAGCCAAGCGGGAGAAAGCGCAGTTTCGGACTATTTTGACGACGGCATAAATTGCAACTCAGTTGTCGCACGTCCCTGGTCCCGCTCGGAATCCCTTCACCCCACCAACTGGGTCGTGACAGAAGCAATCTCGTGGTTATACCGCCGAGACCCAACCGTTCCATTCTTCCTATACCTCTCCTTCCACCGCCCGCACCCGCCATATAATCCGCCAGCATGGGCGTTTGAACAGTATTTGAACCTTCCAGATCATGAACCCCCAATGGGCGACTGGGTTGCTGACCTTGAGTGGTATAGGACGGATAATCGGCCAGACGCCCACGTAGCGGCATACGATCAGCAGACTTTGAACCGGGCCCGTGCCGGTTATTACGGCAACATCACGCATATCGATCATCAGGTTGCCCGCTTCATGGAGGTACTTCGAGAGTTCGGGTTGAAGGAAGACACGTACATCGTATTTACGTCCGACCACGGTGAGATGCTGGGTGATCACGACCTCTGGCGTAAAGGATATCCGTACGAGGGGTCATCTCGCGTGCCGTTGCTAATATCCGGCCCGGGAATACGTGGCGGACAGCGGGTCGATGCCGTCGTTGAACTTCGTGACTTGATGCCTACTCTGCTCGACGCGGCACATCTTCCAGTGCCCGGAAGCATCGACGGCATTAGCCTCTTCGGCCTTACGCAAGCTGACCAGCAGGGCAACAATGCTGAATTGCGGCCCTACCTACATGGTGAGCACGTACTCCTAGGCCAGTCCATCCAGTGGGTGCGAGCAGGCAGATGGAAATACATCTGGTTCTCGAAGAATGGAAACGAGCAACTTTTCGACCTCCACAACGACCCCGCGGAAACCCGGAATCTCAGTGAAGACCCCAGTTGCCACACGGAGCTCCTTAAACTTCGAGCCAGCCTCATCGCCGAACTCTCTGGTCGTCCGGAGGAGTTTGTGCAGTCGGGCCAGCTAGTACCTGGACAGGCCGTCGTTACGCTGCTTCCAAAACAATCGTAGGCTGGGAGGCGAAGTGAGGGGAGAACGTTTATAGCCGCAGCGCCCCCGCGGTAATCAGACAGGTTGCGGACTTCCTGATAGCCCAGGCAGCCACAAGCAATCGTCGTGGACGTTGCCGCCCTCAGTCCGGGCACAGATACGACCGGCTGAAATCTCTCTCGCCGCAGCATGTGAACCGGCGCCCACTGGTTCGACCGCTGCCGCCGACGGACTGCGAATGGAGCAGGCCACATGGCTGGCAAGACTTCCCTGGATGAGATGCCCCGGCTTTCTGTTGCAAGCTGGTGTTCACCGAAATGATCGTATCGCCGTAAAATAGCTTGGAACGAAGTGGTTTGAACAGCCGACGCATTTCTGCTTCACCACCATCCCCGGATTGATACCGCGGTGTCTTTGGTGCGGCAGCACTATTGAGCGCGCCTCGAGCCAGCCTCTTTGGTCACGGTCATGGTCGGCGATGGTGCCAAGGGCACCGACATCAAAATCGCCGACAGACTCTCCCTGCCGGTGTCCCTGCCCGCCCATGCTCGGGGCCTTCGTCCGCTTCAGTAGAGACAAGAGCTTCGCTGTCCTGGGCCAGAACAAGCCCTTCTTGGTCACGATGACATTAGGCTCCATCACGAGGACCATCGTCGGTGGGGACTCGTTCCCTGTCTCGTTCTTATGCCGCTGCTGGTTCTCCTACTGCTTTTATCCTCCATCAAGGTCTGGAATCATGACCAGTCCCCACAAATGACAGGATGGGTCATGCCCAATTGCCAAGTCCGTGTTGTTGTTCGCACTCGCTGCTATGGCTGAAATCGGGGGCGCGTGGCTGCTGTGGCAAGCGGTGCGGGAAGGCAAAGCCTGGTGGTCCGGTCTCGGCATCATAGCCTCGGGGATCTATGGTTTCGTCGCCACCCTGCAGCCCGACGCGCACCTTGGCAGGATCCTAGCCGCTTATGGTGGCTTTCTCGTCGCAGAATCACTCGCATGTGGCATGACCTAGGACGGTTTTCCGTCACGATCGTTGGGACATCATTGGTTCCCTGGTCTGCCTGCTGGGCGTTGCCGTGATCATGTTCTCGCCCCCCTAGGAGAGGCCCACTGGCAGGGGATTTGGGCACGGGTTGCTCTGTAGACGCGCTTACGGCCAGGGCCAACCGTCCGCTGCAGAGTCCCTGTCCTCAAACCCAATCATGTCGTCGTGATTGCGACCATCAATGAAGCTGTGTGAGTAAAAAATCCGAAGCATACCTGCCCGCCCAAAAAGCAGATTTAAGTGTGGACAATGTCCACACCTCCTTTGGCCTGACAAAGCGTTCGCTTGCCCGGCCTTCTCGCTCTAGGAACGAGCCTAAGCCAAGCGATCGAGACGCAGGATCTTGAAGTCATGTTGTGCCCAGTCCTTCTACCCATGAAGAGGTGTAGGCCAACCACGGCCGACCAGACGGATCGATAAAGGAACCTATAGCCCCAGTTCAGAGCAAGCGGAGGGCCCACCAGCCAAGACCCTGAACCCGCTCCCCACAACTTCACAGGCGACCCGCGGCGCCAGGCACACCCCGCGGCCAGTGTCAGAGGGACCTGACCAACCAGAATGTACACACGTTAAAGCAAATACCCCCTCTGACGAGGGGGTATGCCGTGCCCGAGGTGGGACTCGAACGCGATTCCCCTCCTTGTTATCGCTGGGACGTGGCGGAAACATGCGGAATCCGAGCCAGTCCGGCACCAGTACGACCCGATCCGAAGCCCAGGGTGTGCACATTGTGCACACCCTCTTTTTGCCCACTTCGGCCACCCAATCGGGCTGCTTGAACGGCCGTCCGTGAAGGGCGCGATTCCGCTCGAATTTGATGAGTAGGCCTCCGGAACCGGACCGGCCGGATAAGCACCGCACTACGGTGCGGCCGTTCTGCTGGAATCGACGAACATCATGGTGGCCGGTCCCTCCTCGCCTAACGCCTCATGGAAAAACGAACAGCGACCTGCATGACCAACCTATAGGCCTGGCCTCCAGGAAGTCAGCAGGGACCACCTCCGCCACAGCGGAGCCGATCGTAACGTCCGCCTCTTCCCGCCCGAGCGACCTTTTAAGGCGAGTTGGCTGGATACACAAGTAACAGCCCCGGGAGCCCGCGTCTTCGGCTGGCTGAACTGCCGTGGCCTGGCTTGGCACGAATTCCACCTTCATGTCTGACGGAAGGCATGCCTACACTTCTGGAAGGACCAGCGGTCCTATTCGAACTACGATCTCCAGGGGGAATCTGTGTCTTCAAGTTGGCACCCAAGAAAGCGCCGCGAACTCTCCCCTTGGCTTCTGTTCTTCGCCGGACTCTTCGCTGCGGGAACCGCAGTCACCAGTCGCGTCGGTTGGCCTGCTTGGGTGCTTGGCCTGCTTGCCATCGTCTGCGTGGCGGGAGGTGTTGTCGTCCAGGCGGCAAAGGACAAGGCAAAGGCCAAAGACACCAGTGCCGGAGTACGCCAGCAAGCCATGAGGACCAGCGGGCCCGAGGCAGTGGATGCACCGCTGGCCAAGGATGTATCCCTCAGCATTTGGGGGGTCCACGAGTCGCTGGTGGGGATACCTTACCTGGACCGTGACGCCGAAACTGAGGTCGTGGAGGCTTTTGAAGAGGAACGGCCCGTACTCGTGCTGGGCGACTCCATGGTAGGAAAAACGAGAATGGCGTCCAAATTGGTCGCTGAGCTCTTCCCCAACCGCCAGGTTGTCATTCCGGACATTCCTGATGGCCTCGCAACCCTGATGAATGCGGGAGAAATCCCTGTGGAATCAATAGTGTGGCTGGACGATCTCGAGAGGTACCTCGCTGATCCGAAGAACTTGAAGACTAAGTGGATTGACCAGCTCCAACAAGCTGGAAATGTGGTCGTTGCTACCATGCGAGAAATCTTCTACGAACGGTTTCAGCCGAGTGATGATATGCCCCGGACCCAATGGGACACCCTCCTTAGGTTTCGCGTCGTACGCCTTAAGAATGCCCCGGAGGAACGCAATAAGTTAGCTGCCCTTAGTCCGATCCCACGGATCCGCGACGGCATCCTGAAGCACGGGTTGGGAACATATGCGGGAGGAGGGTTCTTGGCCGTTGAGAGGTTAGAAAGCGGGCGTGTTACCACCCCAATTGGAGCGGCACTCGTACTTGTTGCCATTGACTGGCAACGAACGGGCATTAGTGAGGCCATACCGGAGGAAACAGCTATCAAGCTTAGCGGTCTCTATCTCGCAGAGCCTTCCTCACCGCTAGATCCTGAGGAAGTACGGTCAGGTCTGGCATGGGCCACCGATAACTCGTCAGGCGGGAGCACCTACAGGCTCATTGCCCGGGCCAGCGACGGTAACCTCCGCCCCTTTGACTACCTCGTGGACCACGTAGCGTCCTCTAGGAAGGCGATTCCGAACGAAGTGTGGGAGGCAGCAGCTCAGAGTGATGCTTCACCTGGGCGACTGAACACTGCCGGAGTTTCCGCACATATGCTGGGGCGCCAGGAGATAGCTGAACGATTTTTCGTTCGAGCAGCAGAAATGGGCGACCCCGAAGGAATGGCAAACCTCGCAACGGCACTTGAGAGGCAAAATCGAATCGCTGAGGCAGAAACCCTACACCGTAGGGCAGCTGAGGCGGGCAGCCCTCATGGTATGACGGGCCTAGCGGTCATCCTTTTACGTAGTGGCAGAACGGAGGAAGCCGAGAGTTTGCTCCGAGAGGCCGCAGTCAATGGCGACGCTGATGCCATGGCCAATTTGGGGTTTATCATGATGCGCCGAGGGGAAGAGGACGAGGGCCGCGGCTGGTACAGGCGGGCCGCTGTCGCAGGCAGCGGTCTTGGGATGACCAACTATGGCATGCAGTTAGAGGGCGAGGGTCGGCAGGAGCAGGCCGAGGCCCTCTACAGGGCTGCGACGGCCAGGGGCAATGGGGCAGGGATGCATCAGTTGTCCCTCATTCTTTCTCGACGGGGCGAACACGCAGAAGCTGAACGTCTCTTGTCTCGGGCGGTCCGACATGGTAACCCGGCGGCCATGGCCGTGCTTGCCTCGCACATGGAGGGTATGGGGAACCACGCCGAAGCCGAGAGGCTCGCAACGATGGCGGCCGATAGAGGTGACGCATATGGGCTGGCGTTACAGGGAAAAAGAATGGCTGAGCGCGGAGAACTCGACGGCGCCGAGAAGCTACTCAGAAGGTCGGCCGAACAGGGTTTCACCTTCGGAATACATTGTCTGGGAGTCCTCCTTGCGCGTAGCGGCCGTATTGAAGAAGCCAAAGTGCAATACCGAAAAGCAATTACCGACGGCGATGCCCAGAGCATGGTGAACCTCGGCCTTCTTCTCTCAGAGGAGGATCGAAAGGGGGAAGCAACAGCCCTCTATCAGCAGGCATCCAATTTAGGACTTCCTTTGGCGATGTTCCTCCTCGCTGACGACCTTGAAGACAAGGGCAAACAGCAGGAGGCAGAGGAGTTATTCAAAAAGGCCGCAAGCATGAAGGAACCTCGATCAATAACCAAACTAGGCATGATTGCAGCCGAACGAGAGGACTACGACGAAGCACTGGGGCTGCTTGGGCAGGCCTCCACGATGGGCCACCGGCACGCGGCTGAGTGTCTTAAGGTGCTGAATGATCATCTGAAGGCGAAGGAGAAGTAACAGCACCGTACTACTGCCACTGAATCCTCGCTGCCCGACGAGTCACAGGTGACTAGCGCATTCAAAAATTCGTCCAAACCGATGGTAGTGAACCGGCGTCGATGTGTCTTGGTGAAACTCAACAAAGCGGACCCTCGCAAAAACGGTTGTCCGTTATCTGCGGAGTACCACGCGGCTTTGAACGGGTCGCGCGTGCGAATACCCTGGGGCCGCCAATAGTATTTGGTCATTGGAGGTTGAACCACTAGAAGCGGGTAACGCCCTGCTCTAAACGACTGGAGCAGACTTGATGCTGTGGTTGCATCGACTGGCAGGTTGAAGGAATAAAAATGGATGAAGTGGCGAGCAAGAGCCCGCGGCAATTGAGCCTCAACTTCATTGCCCCCGTAATCTCAAGGTGGCCTCGCTACTCCGTGCCGCACTCACTGCGTCGCCAGTGGACCCCAGAAACAGCCGTCGTGGCATACTTCATCCCACTGCCTGAGCCTCTGGACGTTCCGCACTTATACGAGGTGCCGATAGCTGAGGTATTGGATCCAAGAGACAAATCACCGTCTGTGTCTATGGGGAAGCGTCAAGGCCTGGAAAGTGTGTTCCGTACGCAGGTGCGATTCCACCAATCCGAACACAAAACTCCAGATACAGCTCTCGCCGCCGTCATGGACACGTTAGGCGGAAGAGGGAAGGAGCGTACATCGTCTTTTCACAGGCCCCGAAGCGTCACCGTCGCCGAGATCACGGGACCGCTAGCACTAGCGGATGAGGATGGACTGTCAACCGGCTTCGACAATGCACTCAGTATCCTGCGCTCATTTCAGAGGTCGCACCACATAGTCACAACGAGACCTCTTAGTCTCGTAGTGAGAAAGAGCCTTCCGGCGATCCTCCCCGTCGTGCTTTCCTCCGGTGAGATATTCGCGAAACCTGAGATGACTATGTTCGTGGCGAACCAGGACGAGCAGTATGCAAGTAGTTTTCGGGGTCCCGAGCTGCCCCAGGAAAAGATCAAACAGTTAAGCCAAGCGTTCAACGATTATTCCCCTAATCTGTTCACGGCGTTCAGTGACATGCGACGAGAAGCACGTATGGCATACGCGTGTGGCAAGAACCTGTCGGCCATCATATTGGCCGGCGCCGCCGCGGAGGCGCTGCTGGTCGAGATCATGCTCCTAATGATGTGGGAGGAAGATTTGGACAGCGCTGCTGTGGCGAAAATTTTAGATACTAAAGATACGGTCACCAAGAAAGTGACCTCACAGTTCGCCGGCCGATTGGGGGGCCAGTGGAACACCAAACAACCAGGGCCTATTCGTAACTGGCGGGTCAATCTAGCTGATCTGCGCAATAGGGCCGTGCATGGGGGCCACACCCCTGATGATCGAATGATACAAGCTGCCTTTGAAAGCCTGGAAGCGCTTGAGCAATACATCGGCGATCGGTTAGCCGCTAATATGCGGGAGTATCCGGCGACCACTCAGATTTTCCTCGGCGCCGAGGGCCTCGCGCGCAGGGGTAAAATTACCGCGTTCCAACAGGCAGTCAGGCAAGACAACTCGTACCTCCCGCCGGCGCCCGGCCAGTATTTTCGACGCTGGAACGAAGAGGTAACCCGTATCAGAGCCGGCTGCCACGTTGGAAGCGCAGAGAACGCGGACCTTTTCCTAGTCAGGTACCCCAATGGACTTCATCTCTGGTTCCTACAAGACAACGACAGCGGACTCGCCGCGCAAGTAGCTCCTCCCGTGCTGGAAGAAAAGCTAGCCGCACAAGTTGCCAAACTGATGTCCGAACCGCCTCCACCAATGCCGATGTCCACAGTAATTCGCCCCCACCGTGTTGCCCCGGGAGCTTCGCTGATGTGGCAGACTATCGGTGAACTAAACCCAGCCCATCCATATCGTCGCTGGCAAGTCTGCCTGATCCCACCTCGGCTTGCCTGATTCCGTGCAAGGTGCGAAACTTCCGGACTTATGTAGCGCGTTTGATTTACACCGAAGACTTCGCCAACCGAACTCCCAAGGCTTAGAGGCTCACATACGGGCACTGACTGATGGCAGGCTTTGACTGGTCTAATCATCCTGGCCACAAAGAGTTTTCGATTTTTGGATTTCTACCTTCCGCGGCAGCCATTTCCGGGTTCTTACCAGCCGGACTATGACTTCGGAGTGAGCCAGGTTGTCCTCAAGTATCTGCGCCATGCGAAGAAGGCGGCCAGGGCTGAGATCCGCCCCAGCTATTTCAAAGACGATCCTTCGGGACTGAGAGGAATCTTCGGGTGCCTCATACCAATCGGAGACGCCGCCAAAGATGAACTGGCGATTCGGAAACTTCTCCTCCAGATGGCTAAGCAACCCAGGGAGGACAGCAATAATGCCCACGAGCAAGCCTGCGTCCGGTAGCGGCACCGCTCCACCCTGATGTTTGGCGGAAAACTGAATCCACACAGGCGGCAAGCGCGTATTAAGCTTTGCCTGCTGTTTCTTTCTTATTGCGTCTACCGCCCAACGCGCCGCGGCTCCTAAGGCCTTTACCGCAGTGACGATCATACCGGCAGTCACTTTGTATTCGATGAACCCTCCCCCACCAAGTCCAGTCGGCTGGGTGACTTCTATGACAAACCCCGAGTTGCGCATGTATTCAGCCACTGTCGCTGTGAGGCCATCATCGTTTCGACGTCCGAAACGGTCGAGGGTAGCCGAAGACACACTCAGCTCTGAGGAATAAGCGTGAGGGAACTCAGGGATAGTAGCCATGGTTTCTAAGGACTCCGCTTCTTTTCAAGGCGCCCATTGCCCGGCGGCCCCGGCCATCCTATATGAACCCTCAGTACGCGTCGCTGTATAGGAGCCTCAGAGAGACATGTACATGGCCGCGGCCGAGTTGGGGAATGTGTGAGGGCTCAGCCACGCAGGACAGCCCCGGAGTCATCCCGGAACTCAGCAACCTCCGTTCCGTGGACGAGAGATTTTGACGCCGGCACCGACACAGACGCGTGACGGTGTTTACTCAAGTGCGGGCGGGGACTCTGCGGTGTCCATCTCAAGTTGCATCAGATATGCATGGCCCCGTCTTACGTCCCCTGCCGATAACGGCGCGTATGTCGCGTCTTCGACCAGCCCCCTCTCCTATAGGCATCTGACTGTCTGGGCTAACCAAGCCCGTGCACTCTGACGCCCATGTGCGCGATCGGTGGGATCAACCTGCAAAGCAGCACCACTGTCCCTGGCTGGACCTGTTACTGCGGGATGAAGTTTGGGACGTCAACGGTCATGGTGCCGCGGCTATGGATCCGCATGAATTACCAGATGCATCTCTGCCGTAGGGCCTTCTAAATAGCCGAACGCTCGCTGAGCCTATTGGTTGCGCCGCGATCGGCACGGTGGTCCCCTCGAGCGGTATCCACTGCGAGTCACGTGAGACAACACATAAGGGAGACAGGACAATGAATGCGCTCACCATCAAGGACCCCGCCGACCTGCTCAGCTTCATCGGCCACACCCTAGGATTCTGGCCCCAAGAAAGCCTCGTCTGCATCACCCTCGACATGGACAAAGTCGGCGCCACACTCCGCATCGACCTCCCCAAGCAACCAGGCTACGAGGTCCACTTCGCCCGCACCGTCGCCGCCTACCTCACCACGGACGAACGAGCGACATGCATCGTCTTTGCCCTCTACACGACCCAACCGCCAGAGCCCGGCGAGGCCAGGCCGCACCGGGCCACGATCGCAGCCCTCACTGGCGTCCTCGCCCAGGAAGGCATCACCATCCGCGACGGCATCTACGTCACCGACAGTGCGTACTCCCCCTACGACACCCCACCCGGGCCCGACATCGCCATCCCCCTCAGCGCCACCGAATACTCCCAAGTTAACGCCGAATTCATCTACCGCGGCAGCACCATCGCAGCTTCGAACCAGGTGACCCTCCCGGTGGCGACCGACAAGCAAGAACACGCGGCCGCCGTCGAACACCACATGGAAACGATCGTCAACGGGTCACCAACTGAAGCGGCCCGTGACGCACGCCAGCTCTGGACCACAATGCTGGAGACCAAGGACTACCCCACCGACGACAGCGTCCTGAAGCTCATCGCCTACTACCAATTCCCCCACATCCGCGACCGGCTCATGGCAGACATCCCCGGCATCGACGAACCACCCGAACACATCCTCTTCGCCCAAACCACCACGGCACCGAACTGGTCTCGGATCGAATGGGCCAAACAACTCCTCACCCACACCTACACCCTCACAGCCCCACAACACGCAGCACCCATCCTCACCACCATCGGCTATATCAACTGGTGGGAAGGTAGAGGATCCAAAGCCCATCAATACCTCCAACTCGCACTCGACACCAATCCCGGCTACCGCTTCGCACGCCTCACCGACCACATGCTGGGCGCCGGCATCATCGCAGGCTGGAACACCAACAAAAACACCGCCTACCGAAACGGCTTCAACTTGCCATGACTGCTGCCCTCGCAAGCCAGCTTGACGGAAGAACGCTTATCGGTGTCACCGGCAGGCCATGATGAGATCCAGTTCTCCAGGCCCGTGGTGGTTCGGCTCATTCGAGGTCAGCGACGACATCTACAGCCGCGTCGACTCAATACCTTCGCGCGATCGAAACCGGCTCGCTCCACATCGTTGTCACGCGCACGTATGCGCCACGATGAGGGTGCAGTTTATGGAAGCCACTAGGACGAACTCACCACCTACGTCAGACAAACTTTACCTTCCGGATGGTAAAGTTTGGATGTGCGAGAAAGCCAACGCCCCCGAATCCTTGACGCAGGCCTACGCGTAGCCGGCTCGGACCAAGGTGCCACCATCACCCTTGAGCGGGTTGCCAGCGAAGCCGGGCTAACCAAGCCTGGCCTGATGTACCACTTTCCAAACCGTGAAGCACTCATGGTGGCCTTGGTCGAACATGCCGCCCACCAACTCCGGCGAAGAATGATTGACCTCCTTGGCACGAGCCCGGAGACGGCAACGGTAGCTGACCGGTACCGGGCCTACATTCAGGCTGCGGCCCAGGGGGAAAACATGCGCGCGGAATGGGCGCTTTGGTTTCAGTCCGCTTATTGGCCTGAGCTGCAAGCGGCCTGGACTGGCCCACTTGAGCCTTGGTTGTCGCTGCCCGAGGGTATGCCCCCTGGGCAGCGCAGCCGGCTCATGACCGCGCGCTTGGCTGCGGATGGCTTATGGGCCGCGCAAGCCAGCGGGGTACTTAGACCGAGCGCAGCCGATCGATCCGTCATTTTGGCGCAACTGATGGAGCTGACCCGGGGCGGAGAAGCAGAGTGAAGAAGTGGCTGGCACTCGGCGGTGCCATCCTGACAGAGGTGAGCGCTACCCTCGCCCTCAAAGCCGCCATGGAAACGCCAGGCTGGTACGTGCTGGTCGTCGTCGGCTACATCGCAGCATTCGGACTGCTGACAATATGCCTGCGCTTGGGCATGTCCATCAGTGTCGCTTACGGCGCCTGGGGCGCAGGTGGAGTAACCACCACGGCTATTTTGTCCGCTCTCATCTTTGACGAGACCCTTACTTGGCTGATGGGTCTTGGCATGCTGTGCATCCTCGCGGGCGTCGTAACAGTCGAGCTTGGATCGCAGAAAGCCAAGCGCGTCCAAGAAGCGAAAGATGCGACATGAGCTGGGTTTTCCTGAGCCTGGCCATCGTTACGGAAGTCAGCGCCACCATGTCCTTGCGGGCTTCGGAAGGACTGAAGAAGAAACTCTGGCTGATTCCCATAGTTGCCGGCTATTTCTCTGCTTTCGTCTTCCTTAGCCTGGCCTTGAGCGAAGGGCTTGCTCTTGGGGTGGGGTACGGAATCTGGGTAGCCTGCGGTGTGGCACTCACAGCAGTATCGGCCCGCATCTTCTTCAACGAACCACTGACGCCACTCATGGCCGTCGGGATAGTGCTCATCGGAGCCGGAGTTTTGGTGGTTGAAATCGGTGCGGGCCTCGCACACTGAACGCCGAAGCCACCAAGCAGGGAAGACTTGGCCGCGCCCACGACATCAGCTGCTAACGGGATTCCAGGCAAAAACAACCAGGCCGTTGGCAGGCTGCGTCATACGGCCCTATAAACATTCGCGCAACATCAGCCGTTTCCCGCGCTCCGGACCACGATGCACCTGATTCCTTGGACGCTGAGTTTCGAGACTTCGACTCAACAGCTCCACGGGAAGCCAAGTTTCGAGACTTCACAGTCCAGACCCCTTCCAGTACGATTCAACTCGAATTTTGTAGCCCTTCCGGCGTTGACTCAAACCTATGAGGCAAAGATTTCCTCTGTTGACATTCCGCATTTCCGGAACGTTAAAACCCTCGTACGGCCGATTCGGTAGATGGTTCATCCGGTCGATGGAATGTGTAGGGCAAGCCCAAGGAGTCACCCAAGCACTCCTTGGTACCTACGAACTCCCATGCACGATTGCGCTATCCCGCGCTACCCCGGAGACTGACCCACCAAACCCGTACTATGAGCCAGCTGAGGGCCCTGTTGCCTCATGTCAATACCTCCGCGACGGGGAATACGTTGCGTCATTGGAAAACCTCCGGTTGGGTCGGCGGTTCCAGTCTTCGTTGACGCGTGGCTTTACGGGGGCTGGTTGTTTGGCGGTGGCCAGCGTTCCTAGCTGAGCGG
>NZ_JBFTJT010000025.1:0-45310 GCF_056395565.1 Paenarthrobacter sp. 10L412
TTATCAGCGGTCTCCCGGCACCTACCAACCCCGGTGACAACACTCTCAAGATCATCGGATCGACAGAGGAACGCAATCATGCCGGGGCAGCAGGCCAGCACACCCACATCCTGCACCAGGAAACGGGCTACGAAAAAGGTAACGAGGAACGGTGGAAATGCGTTCGGATGTGAGAGAGGAAGGGCTAGCGGGGGCTGCGGAACTTTGAGAATCCACGCCACAGCCCGTAGATGGCACCGCCCACGGTTGCCGCCTTCAGCCCCAGGGTTGCTGCACGGCGTCCGGATCGGAAATCGTAGACGGGCCAGTTGTTGTCGCGGGCATGCCGGCGCAGCTTGGAGTCGGGGTTGATCACCACGGGGTGACCCACCATAGTGAGCAGCGGGATGTCATTGGCGGAGTCGCTGTAAGCCCAGCAGTGGTCCAAGTCCAAGCCTTCTTGGTCAGCTATGAGTTGGACAGCGATAGCCTTGGCCGGCCCGTGCAGGATGTCACCCACAAGCTTGCCGGTATACATTCCGTCATGGACCTCGCCCACGGTTCCCAGCGCGCCCGTCAGGCCCAGCCTTGTGGAAATGACAGTGGCAACCTCAATTGGGGTTGCCGTCACCAGCCAGACCCTCCGGCCGACACGGAGGTGTTGCTCGGCGAGCGCCTTGGTTCCAGGCCAGATCCGGGACTCGATCATTTCGTCATAAACTTCTTCGCCCAGGGCTTTGATGTCCTCCACGGTGATCCCGGCGGCCAACGTCAGGGCCGAGTCCCGCACGGCATGGACGTCGTCCATGTTCTCGCCCCGCATCACAAACTTGAACTGCTTCCACGCGAATCCAGCTGCCTGGGACAGAGTGAATGCCTTGCGTTCGTACATCTTGCGGGCCACATGGAAGAGGCTGGCGCCCTTCATCAAAGTGTTGTCGACGTCGAAGAAAGCGGCTTCGCCGGTGTGCTGTGGCACCTTGGCGTCGGCGACCACAGCGGCGTTCTTCTCGTCGGGCATGCCTTGAGTCTAGTCAATCGCCGGGCCCCGGCGTTGAGGGCGCACGGTGGGGGCTGCCCTGCGGGATGTGAGAGAGCGTTGGGGGTTTGGGGGTTGGATGTGAGAGAGGGTTGGGGCGGTTACCGTTGTGTCATGGCTATTCCCGACGTCGTTCTCCTCACCAAAGCTGACTGCCACCTGTGCACGGAGGCGCGTGCCGCCGTCGAGCGCGTTACCTCGGCACTGGGCGTCCAGTGGACCGAGCAGGCAATCGACGGTAACGCCGAACTGCAGGAGCGTTACGCGGAGGAAATTCCAGTGGTGCTGGTGGATGGGGTCCAGCGCGATTTTTGGAAGATCGACGAGCAGCGCTTGACCCGTACTCTGAAAAGAGTCCTTGAAGGCTAAGGATCAAGGGTCTTTGTTACCCGGAAGTACCGGCTTTTGTTGAGTCCGGCCAAGGGCCATAGAGTGGAACAACAAGCGACGCAATGGAGAAAACCGTGACTGCGCTGGAACCGTCCCCGGGGGCAACAAGCGGGGACAACGAACCTGCCGCCAAGCAGATCCCGCCCGCGGCTGTGGCCCGGATGACCCTCTATTTGCGCGCGCTCAACTCGCTCCTGGCAGAAGGCGTGGAACGTGTGTCATCGGACGCGTTGGCCGAGGCTTCAGGCGTCAGTTCCTCCACGCTTCGCAAGGACCTCTCCTATGTTGGCTCGTACGGGACCCGCGGGGTGGGCTATGAAGTCCAGTACCTGAGCCGTCACATTGCCGCAGCCCTTGGCTTGACGCACGACTGGAAGGTCGCAATTGTCGGTGCCGGTAACCTCGGCAAGGCGCTGGCGCGGTACGGCGGCTTCGAGTCGCGGGGCTTCGACGTCGTGGCTATTTTCGACGCAGACCCCATGGTGATCGGCAATGAGGTGGGTTGGTTGCGGGTCAGCGATTCAGCAGAACTTGAACGTGTCCTGGAGCGCACCCACACCAACATGGTGGTGCTGGCTTTGCCCGCCACAGTGGCGCAGGCAGTCTGTGATCGCGTCATCGCTGCCGGAATCCGGAGCATCCTGAGTTTTGCTCCGGTTCTCCTGCAGGTTCCGCCGCACGTGAACCTCCGCAAGGTGGACATGGCCACCGAGCTGCAGATCCTGGCGTACCACGCACAACGGGCGCAAACACCGGGTCAGGCTGTCTAGCCTTACCGGGTCCGCGCCCGCTGACGTGACTACAAAGAGCTTGGTGGCTTAGCGGCCGTAAGGGTTCTGGTAAGGGTTACCGAACGGCTGCGGCTTGCGGAAGTACGGAGCCGACGCCGGCAGGTACAGCAGGACGATTGCGGCAACTCCCAGCAGGATCACCAAGAGCTGCAGGACGCCGTACGTGGCACCGAACTGGAACAGTCCGGCGAGGCCAAGGACAGAGATCGCCGCGAAGACGGTGCCCAGGATCCTGGCCCAGTTCTTGCCCTTGCGGACCGGGAATGCAACCAATGCGTAGAGGCCAAGGGACACGATGGCCCCAATGATTGCGGCAACGACAATACCGCCACGCATGCCTTCCAGGGAGCCTTCGGGGAATTCAGTGCCCTGCTGTGCGGCCTGCTGGATCATCGAGTTGATGAAGGCATCCGAACCGGTGGTGGCCAGGATCAGCGAGCTGATGGCGGACAGGATGCCCGCTGCGATGATCATCCAGAAGGAGATGTTGACCAGCTGCGGAACTGTGGTGGGTCCGGGCTGCTGGCTGGGCCAGTTGGTGTCCTGGCCATATTGCGGAGCCTGCTGACCGTAGGGAGATGGCTGCTGGCCGTACGGCGACTGCTGGCCAAACTGGGGCGACTGCTGACCATATTGGGGAGTCTGCTGGCCATACTGCGGGGTTTGCTGGCCATACTGGGGAGCCGGGGGCTGACCGTACTGCGGAGCGGCCGGGGACTGCTGACCGTACTGTGGAGCGCTCGGCTGCTGACCATATTGGGGAGTCTGCTGACCATACTGCGGTGTCTGCTGGCCATACTGGGGCGTGGATGGCTGGCCCGGCTGCTCAGGCTTGTTGGCGTCGCCCTTGTTGGCATCACCGGTGTTGGCGTCGCCCGGATTGGCGTCCCCCGCGTTGGACGGCGGGTATGGAGGGTTGCTCATGGCATTCCTTTGCTTGTGTTCGACTGCTGGTACGGCTGCCGGGATCAGCAAAAAGACCCTGCCCCCAGCCTGGTTCTGCTTCCACCGTACCTCCGGGGTCCGGTGCTGCGGATGATCACACGCAGGAATTTCCTGCTTCCGACGAAATCATCACCATGGCGTACGCCTTCATGATGAAGGCCGTGGTGGTCCGATGGACCACCACGGCCTCGTGCACCTGTCAGGGCGGCTTGGATGAGAGCCCGACGGCGATACTTCAGTCGGGTTAGACGGCGCCCTTTACTGCCTTGAACCACAGCTGCGAGTTCGGCAACCACATCAGCACAACGGCCACTGCGCTGACCAGGAAACCAAACCAGTTGCCACCCAGGCCCGCACCGGGTCCGCCGGCGTTGATGGAGCCAAAGATGGCGAGCAACAGCGAAACCGCGGCGAGGACAGTGAGGGCAAGGCGTGCCCATTCCTTGCCTTCCTTCATCTTCATGGCGAGGACTATCTGGGCGGCCGCAACAGCCAGGCTGATGATCAGGAGAACAAGGAGGAGTGCGGCAACTCCCGGCATGAAAGCGAACGCTGCGATGATGGCGAAAAGCCCGATGAGGCCAAAGAGGAGGCCCAGGAGTCCCGAGATGACCCAAATGAAGTAGGACACCTTGAGCTCGGTGGGCAGGCCCATGGTCTTGAAGAGGCCCGAGAAACCACCTTGCGGAAGGACGTCATTGAAGTTTCGGGGTCCATCGGTGGGCATCTCGAAGTGGAAACCACCTGGCTGTCCTGGCTGCGCGGGTTGTGCCGGCTGGCCCTGTTGCGAATACTGGCCAGGTTGCGACGGCGGCTGGTAGCCCTGGGGTGGTTGGTAGCCCTGCGGCGGTTGGTAACCCGCAGGAGGAACGTTGCCGGGCTGCTGAGGCTGGGCGCCGGGCTGCTGAGGCTCTGGTGCTTCATCTGGGTTACTCATGGCATCACTTTAGACCGCAGGTTGAAGGATGCATAGGAAATTCGGAGCTACTTCGCAGCTAACTACAGGCTGTTTGCCGAATAATCGCAGGGTGACTTCTGAGCATGCGAAACGGCGCCCCCACAGCGGAACTGTGATGGGGCGCCGTTTACTCGGGACTGTCGTACAAACTCCCGTGCAAGCTGCCGTGGAGTTATGCAGCTGCTGGTGCGATGAACGCGAGTTCCAGGTTGATGACAACCTTGTCGCTGACAAGGACGCCGCCGGCCTCAAGCACGGCGTTCCAGGTCAGGCCGAAGTCCTTGCGGCTGATGGTGGTTTCGCCGGAGACGCCTGCACGGGTGTTGCCGAAGGGATCCACTGCGACGCCGTTGAATTCGGTTTCGATGGAAACTTCCTTGGTGACTCCCTTGATGGTGAGATCGCCCACAAGATCGAAGCCGTCGCCGTTTGCCTTGACGTGGCGGGATACGAAGGTGATCTCCGGGTACTTCTCCACATCGAAGAAGTCCTCGCCCTTGACGTGGCCGTCGCGGTTGACGTCGCCGGAGTCAAAGCTGGCCGTCCGGATAGTGGCGTTGACCTTCGAGTCGGTCAGCGTCTCGCCAACTTCGAGGGTGGCGTCGGCGTCCTTGAAGACGCCGCGGACCTTGCTGATGCCTGCGTGGCGGACGGTGAAGCCGATCTCGCTGTGGGAAGCGTCGAGGGTCCAGATGCCGGTGGTGACGTTGGCGGGAAGGGTCATCATGATGTTGCTCCTGTATGTAGTGGAAGGTACCGCTTGCTTGCCCGGTCGATTGGTTGATGCGTTTACTTGAAACGTCAACCGAGCTTCGTGTCTAGTATAAACATGCATATGCATCTTTTATTCCAACTCCACGGAACATTTTGAGAAAACTTTGAGTTCTACTAGCGGTAGAAGATTTCGGATCGCTCCGCTTCTTTGAGAAACTGGTAAACATGCCCCAAGCAACTGTCCATCTGCTTCGCCATGGCGAGGTCCATAATCCCGATGGCGTCCTCTATGGCCGGCTGCCTGAATTCCATCTCTCCGAGCGGGGCCGGGAGATGGCCCGCATGCTGGCCGAGCACTTTGCCCTCCGCGCAAGCGAGGGTGCCAGGATTGTCCACCTGGTGGCCTCGCCGCTGACGCGCGCCCAGGAAACGGCGATGCCCACTGCCGAGGCGCTCCATCTCGAGATTCATACAGACCCCAGGATCATCGAAGCGGAGAACCACTTCGAGGGACTCCACCCCACCCGCAGCGAATTCTTGAAGCCCAAGCACTGGCTTTATTTCCGGAACCCCCTGCGTCCGTCCTGGGGCGAGCCCTATAAAGAGCAAGCCGCCCGCGTCCTGGCTGCTGTTGAAGACGCACGCCTCAAGGCGATCGAACTGGGTGGCGACGGCGCTGAAGCCATCCTCGTCAGCCATCAGCTTCCCATCTGGTCCACCCGACTCTCCGCCGAGGGACGCCGGCTGGCGCACGACCCCCGTAAGCGTGAGTGCACCTTGACCTCCCTGACATCCCTGGTCCTGGACGACGACGGCAAGATCGTGCGGGTCGAATACAGCGAACCTGCGGCGGTGCTCCTTCCCGGTGCGGCAAGCACCCCGGGGGCGTAGGCGCATGGATAACAACCTTTCGCGCCGTGGCGTGCTCACAGCCGGTGGGGTCCTGTTGGCAGGACTTACCATGGGCCTGTCAGCCTGTGCCCAGAAGGACTCCCTCGCAGAGCAAGCCCGAAAAGGCGACAACAAGAACTACGTGGCCGGTGACGGTTCCGTCACCGAGTTCGCCAAAGCGGACCGCGCTGCCCCCGTGGCGCTCAAAGGCACACTCTTCAACGGAAGTACGGTCAAGCCCGAAGACCTCAAGGGCAAAGTCACGGTGTTGAACTTCTGGTTCGCCGCCTGTGCACCCTGCCGCGTTGAAGCTCCCCAGCTTGAAGCCCTGCATCAGGACTTCAAGGACCAAGGCGTTCAATTCTTCGGCGTAAACCTGCGTGACGAGAAAGCCACGGCGGAGGCCTTCGACAAGACCTTCAACCTCACCTACCCGAGCTTCAACGACAAAGACGGCGCCGTGCTCCTGTCTGTGTCCGGAATCGTGCCTCCGGGTGCGGTGCCCACCACATTGGTCCTGGACAAGGAGGGCAAAGTTGCCTCCCGCGTCCTCGGCGAAATTGAGAAGAGCACTTTGAAGGCCCTCATTACGTCCGCAGTGGCTGAGTAGTACCCATGAACAGTCCCTTCGCCGAGACGATCCTGAACGGATCACTGCTGCTTGCCGTGCCGGTTGCGCTGCTGGCCGGACTCGTCTCGTTCCTTTCGCCGTGCGTGCTGCCGCTCGTCCCGGGTTACCTTGGCTACGTCACGGGACTGACCGGCGTCGACCTCCAAAAGCAGCGGCGCGGCCGCATGCTGGCAGGTATTGGACTGTTCGTGCTGGGCTTCTCGGTGATCTTCGTCCTCCTGGGCGGTGCGTTTGGCCAACTCGGGACCCTCCTGACAGGACCGCAGAACGCCTGGATCACCCAAGTGCTGGGCATTCTGGTCATCCTCATGGGCATCGTCTTTATGGGCGGCTTTGGTTGGCTGCAGCGCGACGCCAAAATCCATGCCAAGCCTCCGGCCGGCCTGTGGGGCGCGCCGCTCCTGGGACTGACTTTCGGCCTGGGTTGGGCTCCATGTATCGGGCCCACATACTCCGCGGTACAGTTGCTGAGCTTGTCCGGCGGATCGTCGGCGGCAAAGGGTGCGCTTTTGGCCTTCGTTTACAGCCTTGGCCTGGGTATCCCGTTCCTCCTGATCGCCCTTGCCGTCCGGCGGGGCATGGGCGTCATGTCCTTCTTCCGGACGCACCGCCTGGCGATCCAGCGGTTTGGCGGAGGCATCCTGATTTTGCTCGGCATCCTGATGGCCACCGGCGTGTGGGGAACGTGGGTGACCGAGTTGCAGTACTGGTTCCAAACCGATGTGAAGTTGCCAATCTGATGAGCGAGTCCGTGAAAGCCAAGAAGAAGTCACCAGCCGCTGAAAGCACGAAGACAGCGGAAGGAAAACTCCAGCAGGCCAAGTCCGAGGCCGCGCTGCCCTCCCTGGGCATCCTGGGCATGCTTCGGTGGGCCTGGACCCAGTTGACGAGCATGCGGACGGCGTTGTTCCTGCTGCTCCTGTTGGCTGTGGGCGCGGTGCCGGGGTCCCTGTTCCCACAACGCCCCGCGAACCCTGCAGTTGTCACCCAGTACATCAAGGACAACCCGTCCTACGGCCAGCTACTTGACGCCCTGCAGCTCTATGACGTCTACTCGTCGGCCTGGTTCTCGGCCATTTACATCCTGCTGTTCATCTCCCTGATCGGCTGCGTCACCCCGCGGGCCATTGCCCACTACAAAGCGATGAAGTCGCAGCCCCCGCGGACGCCCAAGCGCCTTTCGCGCCTGCCGGAGTACGGCACCCTGGCGCTGTCCGCCGACGCCGGGATCCCGGCGTCGAAGGCTATCAACGATGCCGCTGGACTGCTCAAAAGGCGCGGCTACCGCGTGGAAGTCAGCGACGTCGACGGCGACCTCCCGTCCTTGGGTGCCGAGCGCGGCTTCCTGAAGGAAGTCGGCAACCTGGTCTTCCACACTTCGCTGATCGGCGTGTTGGTTTCCGTGGCTATCGGCGGCCTGTTCGGATACAGCGGCCAGCGGATCCTGGTGGAAGGTGAGACCTTCGTCAATACTTTGGTGGGCTACGACCAATTCACCCCGGGCACCAACTTCCAGAGCAGCTGGCTCCAGCCTTACTCCATTCAGTTGGACAAGTTTGAGGCCACCTTCGATCGCGAATCGCCGAAGAAGATCGGCCAGCCCATCGACTACACCGCCGAGGTCACCACCAAGGAAAATCCGGATTCGCCGGCGAAGAAGGAAATCCTCAAGGTCAACGATCCCATTACGCTGGGCGGCACCAGCCTCTACCTCACCGGAAACGGCTACGCGCCCGTGGTGACTGTCCGCGACGGCGAGGGCAACATTGCTTTCCAGGGTCCGGTCACGGCCAAGGTCCAGGGCGATAACTATTACTCGTCCGTGGTCATCAAGGTGCCGGACGGCAAACCGGACCAGTTGGCATTCCAAGGCTTCTTCCTGCCCACAGCCTTCAAATCCGAGAACGGCATTTCCTTCAGCGCAAGTCCCGAACTCTTCAACCCACAGTTGAGCCTGGACTCTTATTACGGCGACCTCGGCCTGGACAAGGGCGTTCCCCAGAACGTGTTCGAGCTGGACGTCAGGGACCTCCAACAGCTCAATGGCCGAAAGCTTGAAGCCGGCGGAATCACGCTGGCACCAGGGATGACGAAGACATTGCCGGACGGCAAAGGCAGCATCACCTTCGACGGCGTCAAGAAGTACATTGGCATGGACGTCCACCACAACCCTGGCCAGCTGTACGCCTTGATCTTCGGTCTATTGGCCGTTGCCGGCCTGGTGACTTCGCTCTACGTCAACCGCCGCCGTGTCTGGGTCCGCACCGGAACCCATCAGGACGGCCGCACCATGGTGGAATACGGCCTGCTGGCCCGAGGCGAAGACCACCGACTCGCTGGCGAAGCAGCAGCCCTCCGCGAACTCTTTACCCGGGAATGGCAGATCCCCTCTGACTCCGGCAACCCGGCAGCAACCCCCACAGTCTCTTCCCCAACCTCGAAGGACCAGTAATGCCCGTCATCAACGAAACCCTGGGCCAGTACAGCGAGCTGTTCATGCTCCTGGCCGCCGGCACGTACACCGTGGCGTTTATTGCGTTTGCCTGGGATCTGGCCAAGAGCAGCAAGGCGCTGCGTGCCATCGACGCGAAGGCTGCTGCCAGCTCTCCTGCACAGAGGGTGGCCGTGGCGGCTGGCCGCGCCAGCGGAGGCTTGGGGGGCCCCGACGCCGGTGGGCCGGCTGGCCGGGCCGAGCGTCCGACGTCGGGCCTCACCGTTGAGGGTGGCACCGCGGCCGGCGACATGAAGTACTCCGCCGAACGCCGCGTGCCTGCCCGCGTGGCTGTGGCACTCACAGTGCTGGGCGTGCTCATTCATGGTGCGGGCGTTGTGACCCGTGCACTGGGCGCAGGCCGCGTGCCGTGGGGGAACATGTACGAGTTCCTCACCACCGGTGCGTTCGTCGCTGTGGCGGTCTTCCTCATCGTGCTCATCCGCCGTGACCTGCGGTTCCTGGGTACGTTCGTCATCGGCCTGGCCATCATCATGCTGGTGGCCGCCTCAGTATCCTTCTGGACGCCGGTGGGCCACCTGGTCCCCGCCCTGCAGAGTTACTGGCTGATCATCCACGTCTCCATCGCCGTGCTGTCCTCGGCCCTGTTTACTTTGACATTCGCCATGTCAGCGCTGCAGCTGGTGCAGTCGTACCGGCAAAAGAACCTGGCTGCCGGCCGCGCGGACAATCTTGGCTTCATGCGGGTGGTTCCGAACGCGCTGAGCCTGGAAAACCTGTCCTACCGCATCAACGCGATCGCTTTCATCGGCTGGACGTTCACCCTCATGTTCGGTGCCATCTGGGCTGAGAAGGCCTGGGGCAGGTTCTGGGGCTGGGACCCCAAAGAAGTGTGGACGTTCGTTATTTGGGTGGTCTACGCCGGCTATCTTCACGCCCGGGCTACCCGTGGTTGGACGGGAACCCGCGCAGCGTGGTTGTCGATCGTTGGTTACGCATGCGTGATCATCAACTTCACACTCGTGAACACCGTTTTCAACGGCCTGCACTCATACTCCGGGCTCTGAGCAGACCTCTTTCGACGTGGACCGGCTCGCTGGCGTTTAGCTGCAGTGGGCGCGGTTAGATTTCCGTCGCGCGCCGGCGTCCGCTCATCAGCCACGCCGTGGTGGAGGGCAGGAACAACAGGATCAAGCCTGCCGCAGCCAACACGTACTGCACGGCAAGGAGCACTGTGGACAGGACGCCGTCGCTTCCCGGGGCTACGACGTAATTAGCGGTGATCACGGTGACCACGGCGTGCAAGAGGATCATCGGTGCCAGCAGCCAGCGCGCCCAGCTGCGGCGCTTGAAGGCCACAGCCAGCAGGACCGCTTCCATCGCGACCACCAGCGCAAGCATGGCCAGGCTCCCCAGGAACACGACGCCGGTGGCACCCTCGATTGCCGGGGCGTCGCCATCGGGGAGCTTGCCTGCGATAACGCCCTTCAGACGATCGAAGTGCGAGTCGCGGGCAAGGAAACTTATGACGACTACCGCGATTCCTGCGACGAAGCTCGCCGCCCACAACGATCTGGACAGCAGTGCTGGGCCTGGTGGCCGCACGATGGGTTCAACGGGCGGTTGTGTAGTAGTGGGTGGCCCACCGATGGGTGACGCGGTAGTAGAGGACTGCCGCGATCCATCAGCTTGCTGGGCCATGTTCCCTACTTCAGTTCGTCGGTGCCATGCGTATCGGGCTCGCCGCGTTTGGCATCGCCGGACTTGTACCCGGGGGCTTTGTTACCCTGGCTGCCCTCCGCGCCATCAGCACTTTTGAGCTTCCGCTCTTTGGCTTCGAGCTCTGCCTTGAGCTTCTTGAGGCGCTCTTCTTCAGCGGTGTTCCGGCGGCGGGTTTCGAGGTTGCGAAGGAACTCGGGATCGTCATCGGGGGCGGTAGGGTGTCGGCGGATGGGCTGCGCCGAAGGCTTGCCGTAGGGGCGGCCGAAGATGAACCAGAGAACGGCGCCCAGGAGGGGCAGGAGGACCATGACCACGATCCAGGCGGGCTTGGAGATGCCGCGTGTGTACCTGCCATCGGTACGTATCACGTCCACGAGGGCGTAGACGAAGATAACAAGGACGACGACGACGCCAACAACCCGGAGCATGCACCAAGTCTAGTCGCCGGAAGGCATTCACTGGACGCCCGGTTCCGGCTGTGATCAGAGTGCAACCATCCGGGCGGCTAAACTTGGATAGTGGCTTTCCTGAAGTATTCCCTCATCCGTTTGGCGCTGTTCGTGCCGCTGTTCGTCCTGTTCGCCCTTTTGCAGGTGGGCTGGATCCTGGCGGTGGTCTTCGCGGGGCTGATCGCGTTCGCCATCAGTTACCTCTTCTTCCAGAAACAGCGCGACGCCGCCACTGCGGCAATGCGGGAACGCTTTTCCGGCCGGGCCAAGCCCATTCGCACCGCTGGTGAGGTTGAGGACGCCGAGGCAGAGGATAGCCTCGTGGAGCAGAACCCGGACATCGCCGTCAACAATGACAAACGCCCGGGTTCCAAATAGCGAAACCTAGAAGCCGCGGCTCAGGATCAGGCCGAGCGAGAACAGCAGGCTGTAGCCGAGGTTGATCAGGCCGGTCTGCTTGAGCACGGGAATGAGGCTCTTGCGCTTTTTGCCGTTGACCATGAGCCAGGCAGGCATCAGGCACGCGGGAATCAGCAGGAGAACGATCAACATCCACGGCTTGGTGGGTGCCAACACGATCACCAGCAGGATGGCGACGGCCAGCATCAAGACGTAGCTCTCGCGGGCATGCCTGTCTCCAAGACGCACGGCCAAGGTCCGCTTTCCTGCCGCCGTGTCCGTGGGAATATCCCGGACGTTGTTGGCCATGAGCAGGGCGCAGGCGATGAGTCCAGTACCGATCGCGCCGATGACTGCGGCAAGGCTGACCTGCCCGGCCTGGGTGTAGGTGGTGCCGAGCGTTGCCACCAGCCCGAAGAATACGAAGACGAAGACGTCGCCCAAGCCAAGGTAGCCGTAGGGATTCTTACCGCCCGTGTACCCCCAGGCCGCCAGAACGCAACCGAGGCCCACCAGGATCAGCCACCAGGTCTGGGTGATGATGACCAGGATCAACCCGCACACCATGGCAGCGCCGAACAAACCGAAGGCCGCCCACTTCACTTGCTCGGGCTTGGCAAGTCCGGAACCAACCAGGCGCAGCGGACCCACCCGGTCCTCGTCCGTCCCGCGGATGCCGTCCGAGTAGTCATTGGCGTAGTTGACGCCCACTTGGAGAAGAAGCGCCACGAGCGCCGCCAGGATCGCATTCGGCAGCCGGAAAGCATGGAGCTCGTACGCCGCTGCCGAACCGATCAGTACGGGCGCGATTGCCGCGGGCAGTGTGCGGAGCCGGGCTCCTTGAATCCATTGTGCAGCTGTCGCCACGTGTAGTACCTCGTGTATTTCGCGTTGATCTTGGGTCGGAGTCATGAGGGCAGAACGTCTCTATTGTCCCTGATGCGCAGCGGATAGCTGTTCGATCATGGCCAACCTGTCCGGTTTTCCGTTGGGCAGCATCGGCAATGACTTGTCGGCAATTACGGTCTTGGGTGCCAAGACCCCCAACGCTGCTTCGCGTCGGGCCGTGAACCCCTTCAGCCCTTCCGGCGAGGGGTCGGTCATGGCCACGTACGCTGCCACGGCCTGGCCCCATTCACGCGACGGGACGCCTGCAACAAAAGCCGCCGTGACGCCGTCGAGCTCTTCCAGTTTGCTTTGGATATATCCGGCGGAGGCCTTCACGCCCCCGGTGATGATGACGTCGTCGGCTCGCCCCAGGACGGTGAGTTTGCCGTCGTTGGTGACTTCGCCGAGATCGCCGGTGACGTACCAACGCACACCGTCTTCCTCGAAGAACGCCGCTTTTGTGGCGCGCGGGGCGTCAAGGTAGCCCGCCGCCACGGTGTCGCCGCCCAGCAGGATGCGGCCTTCCAGTTCGCCCTCGCCGATCCGGACCTCGACGCCGTCCAGCGGCTCGCCGTCGTACACGCACCCACCGCACGTCTCGGCTGAGCCGTAGGTGGTGACCACGTGGAGCCCTTCCGCGTGGGCGTTTGCCAGCAGCTCAGCGGACGCCGGCGCGCCGCCCAGCAGGATGGCATTGAAGCGGCGCAGCACGGCAAGGGTTTCCGGCGCGGGGGTGTCCAGGAGCCGCTGCAGCTGGGTGGGTACCAGCGACGTGAAGCGGATCTTGTCCGTCAGTTCCTCGGCGGCAGCGGTAAATGCCTCAGGCGTGAAGCCATTTGACTGGTCCATTACCCAGGGCCGGGTTCCGGCGTAGAGGGAGCGAACCAGGACCTGGACGCCGGCCACAAACTGCAGGGGGAGCGCCAGCAGCCATTGGCCTTCGCCGCGCAATGCCATGGCCGTGGCCACAGAGGACGCCGCCAGCGAATCCACAGTGAGGACAGTCGCCTTGGGAGTGCCGGTGGAACCGGAGGTCCGGACCACCACCGCGGCCTCTTCCACGCCGGTGTCCACCGGAATGGCTTCCGGCCGGCCGTCCTCGTGAACCACAATTTCGACGGCGGGACCCTCGCCATGCAGGGCAGCGGCCAGTGCTTTGAGTACGGGATCGATGTCCACAGGGGAGTCCTAGAAGTAGTAGGGGAAGTTGGACCAGTCGGGGTCGCGTTTCTGGAGGAAGGCTTCCTTGCCCTCCACGGCTTCATCCGTCATGTAGGCCAGCCGCGTGGCTTCACCGGCGAAGACCTGCTGCCCGGCAAGGCCGTCGTCGGCCAGGTTGAAGGCGAACTTCAGCATACGGATGGCCTGGGGGGACTGGCGGGCGATATCAGCCGCGTATTCCAATGCAACTTCCTCCAACCGCGCGTGGTCCACGGCCTCGTTCACGGCGCCCATCCGGACCATGTCCTCAGCCGAGTATTCGCGGGCCAGGAAGAAGATCTCCCGCGCGGCTTTCTGCCCGATCTGGCGGGCCAGCAGGGCAGAGCCGTATCCGGCGTCGAAGCTTCCTACTGTGGCGTCGGTCTGCTTGAACTTGCCGTGTTCGCGCGAGGCGATGGTGAGATCGCTGACCACGTGCAGGGAATGTCCGCCACCCGCTGCCCAACCGTTGACGACGGCGATGACCACCTTGGGCATGGTCCGCATCAGGCGCTGGACTTCCAGGATGTGAAGGCGGCCAGCCCGGGCCGGATCGATGGTTTCCTGCGTGTCTCCTTGGGCGTACCGGTAGCCGTCGCGGCCACGGATCCGCTGGTCGCCGCCCGAACAGAACGAGTGCCCGCCGTCCTTTTCCGACGGTCCGTTGCCCGTGAGCAGCACGGTGGCGACGTCAGGAGACATGCGGGCGTGGTCCATGGCCCGGTACAGCTCGTCCACAGTGCCCGGACGGAACGCGTTGCGCACCTCGGGGCGGTTGAAGGCGATGCGGACAGTGGGGAGGTCCTTGACCGTGCCGTCCGTGGAACGCTCAACCTGCCGGTGGTACGTCATGTCCTTGAAGTCGCCGAAGCCGGAAACGGTACGCCAGCGTGAGGGGTCAAAGATGTCGGAAACCTTGGCAGGGAGTTGGTTGTTCACAGTCCGAGTCTAGTAATGGCCTTGGCTGATGCCGAACTTGTGGTCTTAGTGGGGGAGGAAGTCCGGCGGGATCGCATAAATGAGAACCACGGCCAGGAGGTTCTTGGCCGCATGGACGAAGTAGGAGAACATCAGGTTCTTTCCCGTCCACACATAGACCGCCACCAGCACCAGGGCCATGCCGAGATAAGGCGCAAGGGCCGACAACGCCAGCCCTTCCCTGCCCACAACATGGATCGACGCGAAAACTCCCACCGAAATGGCGCAGCAGATCCAGATGTTCAGGTACTGCGACAATTTGCCGATCAGCAGGTGCCGGAATAAGTACTCCTCCACGAACGGGCCCAGGACCACCAGCAGCGGCACCATGAGCCAGGCCGGCACACGCTGAAGGAGGCCTTGGATGCCCAACTGGTTTTCGGAAGTCTGGGCCGTACCAAGCGCCGCAACCAGGAGTGCCGTGACGATCAGCATGACCACCACCGCAAGGGGGACCATGCCAAGAGTGAACCAAGGGCGGGTGCCCAGGATCTTGACGTCGCGGCCAACTATGCGCCAGGCGGATGCCAAGGCAAAGACCCCGACGGCGGCATAGAAGACCGCGTTTACTGCATAGGAGGCTGTGGCAGGGTCAGAAAAAAGCTGGAGCATCGTTCGCTCCACGGAGTCGCCCGCAAACGTGAAGTAGATAGTGAACCCCAGGTAGGCGGCGACGGCCACGGCGTCCAGGGCATTGAATCGGTAAAGCCTCGCCCGCGTCGAAATGGTGCCCATATGACCAGACTATCTTTGCTGGGTGGCCCCCGCTTCGCTACAATTTTCGGTATGCCTAACTTTCCGTTTCGGCGCGCCAAAGTTGTCCGCCGATTCGCTGCCTTACTGACCGCATCCGTTCTGGTACTGGGGGTGTCCGCTTGCGGAGGGAATTCCTCTGCCGGAGGTGATGACAAGCCCGTTGTCCTGACCACGTTTACCGTGTTGGCCGATGTCGCCAAAAACGTCGCAGGTGACAAGCTCCGCGTGGAATCCATCACCAAAGCCGGGGCCGAAATCCACGGCTATGAGCCCACTCCCGGGGACATTCGCAAGGCTGCCCAGGCCAACCTCATCCTGGATAACGGTCTGAACCTTGAAGCATGGTTCTCCCAATTCGTGGAAGGGCTCGATGTACCCCACGCCGTGGTGAGCGACGGCGTGAAGGTCATGCCCATCGCAGAAGACTCCTACCAGGGCAAGCCGAACCCGCACGCATGGATGTCCCCCAGCAACGTCCAGATCTACGCCAACAACATGGCCAAGGCTTTCGCCAAGCTGGACCCGTCCCACGCCAGCGAGTTTGAAGCCAATGCCAAGGCCTACAACGCCAAACTGCAGACCGTCCAGGATGAGATGGTCTCCAAGCTCTCCGTTCTGCCGGAAGCACACCGGGCGCTGGTGACCTGCGAAGGCGCGTTCTCCTACCTTGCCCGGGATGCCGGACTCAAAGAGGTCTACATCTGGGCCGTGAACGCTGAGCAGCAGGCCACGCCCCAGCAGATCGCGCGGGCCATCGAATTCGTCAAGGACAACCAAGTGCCGGCCGTGTTCTGCGAATCCACGGTCTCCGACGCTCCCATGCGGCAAGTCGTCGGTGCTACCGGGGCTACATTCGGCGGCGTCCTCTACGTGGACTCGCTATCAGAATCAGACGGTCCTGTTCCCACCTATTTGGACCTTATCCGCCACGATGCCAAGACCATCACCACAGCACTGACAGGAGGAGCGTCATGACCAGCCCCGCGATCGTCGTCGAGAATGTCACGGTCCACTATGGCGAAGTGCTGGCGCTGGACTCCGCATCCCTCACCCTGGACCACTCCAGAATCTGCGGTTTGGTCGGCATGAACGGCTCGGGCAAGTCCACCCTGTTCAAGACCATCATGGGAATGGTGAAGCCCGATTCCGGCAAGGTCCTCATCAACGGTCATCCGCCCATGAAGACCCGCAAGGAAGCCGGCATCGGTTACGTCCCGCAAAGCGAGGATGTGGACTGGGCCTTCCCCTTGTCCGTCCGGGACGTAGTAATGATGGGCCGCTATGGGCACCTCGGTTTCACCCGCCGGCCCCGGAAAGTAGACCGGGACGCCGTCGAACAGGCCTTGGAACGGGTGGAGCTTGGCGAGTTCGTCGACCGTCAAATCGGCCAGCTGTCCGGCGGGCAGAAGAAACGCGCCTTTGTAGCCCGCGGCATCGCCCAAGGCGCCACCATGATGCTGCTGGATGAACCCTTCGCCGGAGTGGACAAGCGGTCCGAAGCCACTATTACCCGTCTGTTGCGCGAACTTGCTGCCGACGGCGCCACCATCCTCATCTCCACCCACGACCTCCACGCGCTCCCGCAGCTATGCGACGAAGCCGTGCTCCTCATGCGCAAGGTGCTGATGCATGGCAGCCCGGACGTGGTGCTGCAACCTGAAAATCTGGCCATGGCATTCGGCCTCGACGTCATGAACAGGGGCTAACCCGTGGAATTCCTGCTTGAACCATTGAGCTACGACTTCATGGTGCGCGCCCTCGCCACCACGGCAATTGCCGCCGTCGTTTGTGCTGTCCTTAGCTGCTGGCTCGTTCTGATCGGTTGGTCCCTCATGGGCGACGCCGTATCGCACGCGGTGCTTCCCGGCGTCGTGCTCGCCTACATTGTTGGTGCGCCGTTCGCACTTGGTGCGTTGGTGTTCGCCCTGATCGCGGTGACGTTGATCGGAGTTGTGCGGAACACCAGCCGGGTGAAGGAGGATGCGGCCATCGGCATCGTGTTCACTTCGCTTTTCGCGCTGGGCCTGGTGCTGATCTCCGTGACGCCGAGCCAGACCGACCTGAACCACATCATCTTCGGCAACCTGCTGGGAGTCAGCGTCCCTGACCTCATCCAGGTTGTGGTCCTTGGCGTGGTTGCCTTCGCGATCCTGATCCTCAAGCGCAGGGACCTCACGCTCTACGCGTTCGACCCCACGCATGCCCACGCCATTGGCTTGTCGCCCCGGCGGCTTGGAGCCTTGCTGCTGGGCCTGCTGGCGCTGACATCCGTGGTGGCTTTGCAGACCGTGGGCGTGGTGTTGGTGGTGGCCATGCTGATCATTCCCGGTGCCACCGCTTACCTGCTGACGGACCGGTTCTCCCGGATGCTGGTGATCGCCCCGGTCATCTCGGTGGTGTGCTCCATGACCGGCATCTACCTCAGCTACTACCTGGACACGGCATCCGGTGCCATGGTGGTGGTCACCCAAGGTGCCGTGTTCGCCGTCGTCTATCTGTTCAGCCCGCGGCAGGGACTGATTGGTACGCGCCTGGCAAAGGCCCGGCGGAAGCGCGCGGTCGCGGCGGCCTGAAACTCGGCCCCAGCCCGAAACTTGACGTCCCCGGATTCGCCGGGCAGTCTGGAGCGATGAAGTCTTGAGCGCAGCCCTTCCATCCGGCTGCATCCCCAGTAGACCACTCCGGCAGTACCCCAGGCGGTTTCCTGCCATTCACTGCGGACTTTGCGAGGACACCTCTTGACTGACCACCTTCACCTTTCCGGCGTTTCCCACGGCTATGGGGACCGCGAACTTTTCCACGGCGTTGACCTCACCATCGATCACGGCGAACACGTAGCCATTGTCGGAGAAAACGGGGCGGGAAAATCCACCCTTCTCCGCCTGCTGGCCGGCGTAGAAACGCCCGACGACGGCACGGCGGGTTTGGTAGGCAATGCCGGCTACCGCGTGGGTTATCTCGCCCAGACACACGGACTTCCGGCCTCGCTGACTGTGGGGGACGCCATCGATGCGTCGCTAACTGCGTTGCGGGCGCTCGAGGCCAGCATCACCGAACTGGAGCAGGACCTGGCGGATGCCGACCCCGAAACCCTGGAACTCTACGGAAGCCTGCAGACCCAGTACCAACTCCGTGAGGGGTATGCCGCCGAATCCCGGGTGGAAGCAGCGCTTGACCGGCTGGGGCTGGGAGGCCTGGACCGGCGTCGAACGCTTGGATCTTTGTCCGGCGGCGAGCAGGAGCGCGTGGCCCTCGCGTGTCTACTGGCCGATCCTGCCGAGGCCCTGCTCCTTGACGAGCCCACTAACCACCTGGATACCAACGGCACAGCCTGGCTGGAATCGAGGTTGGCTGCGCATCGAGGGACCGTTGTGGTGGTTTCGCACGACCGCGTCCTGCTGCGGAAGGTAGCCAGCACAGTCATCGAAGTCGACGCCGAACGCCGTTCAGTCAATCGGTACGGCAACGGCTACGAAGGTTACTTGCGCGAGAAAGCCGCCCAGCGAGCCCGTTGGGTGCAGCAATACGAGGAATGGCTGGACGCCATGGCCGCCGAGCGGTTCCAAGCCGCCACGGTTTCGGGAAGCATGGGCTACGGCCGGGTGCGCGACAACGACAAATTTGCAACCGGCTTCAAAAAGGGCACGTGGCAGCGGGCAGCCACCAGCAAAGTGCGCAATGCCCAGGAACGCCTCCGCCGCCTCGAAGAGAACCCTGTTGACCGGCCACCCGTGCCGCTCAAGCTCGCCGCACAGCTTGACCTTCAGGTGGAGGAGACCGCTGGACCGGCCATCGAAGCACGAGGCATCAGCGTTCCGGGGCGCCTGAAGCCAACTGACCTGCGCGTCGAAACCGGGGAAAAGATCCTCATCACCGGTGCCAACGGAGCAGGAAAATCAACCCTGGTCTCGGTGCTCGCCGGGACGCTTGAGCCCGCCAACGGGACCTTGGCTGTTCAGGGCACGGTGGGGTACCTGCAGCAGGAACTCGACGTACCGCCCCGTCCGGGCCTCCGGCTGCTTCCGGCGTTTGCCGCGGGACTGGGCGGAAACATCGACGAACACGCCGAGGCCCTGCTGCGTCTGGGTTTGTTTCGGCCTGCTGAATTTCACGTTCCCGTGGGCAGCCTCTCGGCCGGGCAGCAACGCCGCCTCGCCCTGGCCAGGCTGCTCCTGGGCAATTACGAGACCATGATTGTGGATGAACCCACCAACCACCTTGCGCCGGTGCTCGTGGAACAGTTGGAAGCTGCGCTCGCAGACTTCGCAGGGACACTGGTCATTGTGAGCCACGACCGCGCACTGGGGGAGTGGTTCGATCGCTGTGCCGCGGCCGGTTCGGTGGGTAGCTGGGTCCGGTACGGGATGCAGGAAGGCGAGCTGCTGTAGGCCGTTGCCGCCGGAGTGAGTTGTTCGCAAAGGGATCGTTACGCTCTGTCCTGAATCTGGAAACACGGCATCAAGCGTCCTGAAACAACGGCGGAGCACCATGGAAGGAAGCCGGCCGAAAGGATCTTTCCGTGATTTCCAAGAACCTCTTCCTCCAAGGCATTTTCCCGTTTGACGGCATCGGTATGGAAAAACCGGTTCCCCTCCATAGCGAGCTCGCGCACTTTGTCCCGGACGGCGTCGTGAACCAGACGCTCTACTTCCGCGGCGGCAACTCCAGCTCCGAACTCATCGCGGTTGTCCTCATGCGCGACGGCGTCCCGATGCGGTATTTCCCCATCGGGGCCAAAGGCGACGTGCACGTCCCGTTGAGGGTCGTGGAAGATATCGAGGGCGGCTCGATGATCGAGTTGTTCATCGCCGCGCCAGCTGGCGTCCGCGGTTCCGTGGTGGTGGACCTGGGCATGGTGGAGCACTGATGGCCAGGCGGCTGGTGGTCATCGGCAACGGCATGGCCGGTGCCCGCACTGTTGAGGAGATCCTGGCCCGCGCCGGCGGAGACGCTTTCGACATCACCATCTTCGGCGATGAGCCCTACGGAAACTACAACCGCATCATGCTCAGCCACGTGCTGTCCGGCGAGGAAAGCGATGCGGACATCTTCCTCAACGCCCTGCCGTGGTACCAGGAAAACAACATCACCCTGCACGCCGGGGTTCGGGTGGAGCGCATAGACAAGTACAGCAAACACGTCTTCGCGGCAGATGGCAGGGTGGTTCCTTACGACGGCCTGATCATCGCCACTGGAAGCCACTCGTTCCTTCCGCCGATGGATGGCCTGTACACCCCCAGCGGATCGGTGCGTCATGGGGTCTTCACGTTCCGGACCATGGATGACACCCGCAAAATGGTCCAGTTCGCACAGCACGAGCATCATCGCAGGGCCGTCGTGATTGGCGGTGGATTGCTGGGGCTCGAAGCCGCCCGCGGGTTGCAGGCCTACGGCCTTGACGTGGCGGTGGTCCACTCAGGAGGCCACCTCATGAATGCGCAATTAGGGCCCGACGGCGGCGCAATACTGCGGCGAAGCGTCCAGGCGCTGGGCATCGAGGTCCATACAGGAAGCCGGACCACCGCCGTGCTGGGCAAGGACCGGATCACGGGCGTGCGACTTCGTGATGACACTGAGCTGGGCTGCGACATGGTGGTTGTGACGGCAGGCATCCGGCCCAACGTAGATGTCGCCGTGGTGAGTGGACTGGCTGTGGAACGGGCCATCGTGGTGGACGACCACCTGCGGGTCATGGACGAAGAGGACATTTACGCCGTGGGGGAGTGCGTTCAGCACCGGGGCGAGGTTTATGGGCTGGTGGCTCCCTTGTGGGAGCAGGCCGCCGTTCTGGCAGACCAGATCACCGGCGTGGATCGTTCATCGGTCTATCTTGGATCCCGGACCGCCACCAAACTGAAGGTGGCCGGCGTCGACGTCGCTTCCATGGGCCTGCCGGGCCCGGAACGGGACACGGATGAGCACATTGTTTTCTCGGAACCGAGCCGGGGCGTGTTCAAGTCGATCGTGATCCGGGACAACAAGATGGTGGGCGCTACCCTCCTTGGTGACAGCCGCAAGGTTGCCTACTTGACCCAGGCTTTTGACCAGGGACTGCCCTTGCCGGAGGAGCGGCTCTCGCTGATGTTTGATCTCGGCTCGCCTGGAGAAGACGAGAGTGTTTCCGAGCTGGCAGATGACGCGCAAGTCTGCAACTGCAACGGAGTCTCCAAAGGGGCACTTGTTTCGGCCGTACGTGGTGGGTGCCGCTCGGTGCCAGCCGCCATGGACGCCACCCGGGCCGGCAAGGGGTGTGGTTCGTGCAAGTTGCTGGTCACGCAGGTGGTGGAGTGGGCGGCCGACGGTGCCGTAGAAGAAGACCCCGCAGCGAGCTACTACGTGCCTGGCATTCCCTTGGACAAGGCTGCGTTGATGTCCCGGATCCGGGAGCTTGGGCTGCGCTCGGTTTCGCAGGTTTTCGCCGCCTTGGCTCCAGACAGCGCGGAGGACGCCAAGTCCAAGATGGGCCTGGCCTCGCTCATGAAGATGATGCTGGCAGAGAAGTACATCGACGAGCGCGACGCCCGCTTTATCAATGACCGTGTGCATGCGAACATCCAACGCGATGGCACGTTCTCCGTGGTGCCCCAAATGAAGGGAGGTGTGACATCGGTGCAGCAGCTCCGGAGGATCGCCGACGTCGCGGAGAAGCACAACATTCCCATGATCAAGCTGACCGGTGGGCAACGTATTGACCTGCTGGGCGTTGCCAAGGAAGACCTCCCCACGGTCTGGGCTGATCTGGACATGCCCTCTGGCTACGCCTATGGCAAGAGTTTCCGCACTGTGAAGACCTGCGTTGGGAAGGACTACTGCCGCTTTGGAACGGGTGATTCCACGGGTTTGGGCATTTCGCTTGAGTCCCGCTTCCAGGGAATTGAGTCGCCGGCAAAACTGAAACTCGCCGTCTCAGGATGTCCGCGGAACTGTGCAGAATCCTTGGTGAAGGACGTTGGGGTCGTGGCGGTGGAGGGCGGCCGCTGGGAGATCTACATTGGGGGAGCGGCCGGCGCCCATATCCGTAAAGGCGATCTACTGGTCACGGTGGATACGCCTGAGGAAGTCACGCTCCTGGCTGGCCGATTCATGCAGTACTACCGGGAAAACGCGAACTGGCTGGAACGGACATACGCGTTTGTTCCCCGGGTAGGGATTGAGCATCTTCGCAGCGTCATCCTGGATGACTCCGAGGGCATCGCTGCCCGCCTGGATGAGGCGATGCAGGAATCCGTGGACAACTACGTGGATCCGTGGAGTGAGCGCGATGATCCACTCACCCCTGGCCAATTCCGGACCTCGCTGCCCTTGACGGTGCTGCCGCAGGTGCCGGTCCGATGAAGATTCCACACGTCGTAGGCCCGGTGGACCAAATTCCGTTCGGCGAAGGGAGGGCGTTCGGGATCGACGGCGAGCAGGTTGCGGTCTTCCGGCTACGGGATGGGAGCCTGCGGGCTGTCTCCGCGGTATGCCCCCACAAGGGTGGACCCCTCGCGGACGGAACCATTGATCAGCGTGTGGTGATGTGCCCACTCCACCAGCACTCGTTTGAGCTGGAAACCGGGTGTTCCACCACTGGTGCCAAGCCCCTGCGGACGTACGAAGTTTTCGCAGATGAGGCCATGAACATCGTCGTCGTTCCTTGAAGCAACGCGGGGTCACCTATGGCCCCTTTGGGCGGCCAACATGGGCCCTAAGTGACCCCGCGTTGCTGTGTTCGGGACGGGTGCTGTTGCCTGCGTCACGGGCATTCCGGTTAATCCCGTAAGATAGACGGGTTGCGCGAACCTTCGGCGTTCTGCGTTCTTTGTCACACTTCGGGGTCCTCCAGCGAGGAAAGCTCGAATTTTGTGTGGCAAAGGTGCCCATGTTCCGGCATGGGCGTAAACACCTACAGCAATACCCCAACCCACAAGGAACAGCTGTGCCGCAAAGTACCCCCACAGATCTCCAGAACCCGACGGCCACACCCACCGCCGTCGATTCAACCCTCAGCGCTGAGGGATACCAGAAGACCCTGAGCCGGCGCCACGTCACCATGATTGCCATGGGTGGCGCGATCGGCGTCGGCCTGTTCATGGGCGCCGGTGGCCGCTTGGCCTCCACCGGCCCGGCCCTGATTTTCTCCTATGCAATCGCCGGCGTCATCGCTTACCTGCTGATGCGCGCCCTCGGTGAACTCATCATGTACCGCCAGACGTCGGGCTCGTTCGTGAGCTACGCCGGTGAAATGTTCGGCAAGAAGGGCGCCTTCCTTTCAGGCTGGATGTACTTCATCAACTGGGCCATGACAGGCATTGCCGAGCTCATCGCGATCGGCCTGTACTTCCAGTTCTTCTTCCCCAACGTTCCCGTTGAACTCTCCGCCATTGCAGCGCTGGTGCTGCTGGTGGCCGTGAACCTGTTCAGCGTCAAGGCGTTCGGCGAGTTCGAATTCTGGGCCTCCTGCCTCAAGGTCGCCGCCATTCTGATCTTCCTGGCCGTTGGCACCTTCATGGTTGTCACCAACGCCCAGGTGGGCACCGGCCACGCCTCGGTGGGCAACCTGTTCCACGAAGACGGCGGCATGTTCCCCAAGGGCGGCCTGGTCATGATCCTGGTCCTCAACGCCGTGATCTTCGCCTACAACGCCATCGAGCTCGTTGGTATTACCGCTGGTGAGATGCAGAACCCGGAACGCGAAGTTCCCAAGGCGATCCGCGCCGTCGTCATCCGCATTATCGTCTTCTATGTCGGTTCCGTGATGCTCCTTGCGATGCTGTTGCCGTCGGACCAGTACAAGGCGGGCACCTCGCCGTTCGTTACCGTGTTCGGCCAGATGGGCCTCGGCTGGATGGGCGACGTCATGAACATGATCGTCATCACCGCCGCGCTGTCCTCGTGCAACTCGGGCCTGTACTCGATCGGCCGCATCTTCCGGACCATGGCCAACAATGGCCACGCCCCGCAGTGGCTCACCAAAATGTCCTCCCGCCACGTGCCGTACGCGGCCATCCTCGCGATCGGCGGAGTGTATCTGGTGGGCATTCTGCTCAACATCTGGCTGGGTGGCTCCCACGCGTTCGACCTCGCGCTGAACACGGCCTCCATCGGTGTGATCTTCACCTGGGGTTCCATCTTCGCGAGCCAGATTGCCCTGCGGAAGAAACGCGGCAACGTCTCCACCCTGCCGATGCCCGGTTCGCCGTGGACCAGCTGGTTGGGCCTGATTGCGTTGCTGGCCATCACCGTCCTGATCGGCTTCGACACCATGACCGATAAGGCAACCGGCGAGGTCTTCCTCCTGGGTCTCTGGACCCTGGCGACCATCCCGTTCTTCGCCCTGGTCCTGTGGCTTGGCTGGCAGAAGGTCAAGAACAACGAGCCGAAGAGCGAGCTGTTCAGCTAACGCTCTCTTCACCAACTGGCTCGCATTAGTGGTTGTTCTGAAGCCCCGGAACAACCACTAATGCCAGTCACTTGGGTGTCCATCCACCATTGATGAGCGCACTCCTGACTTTGGCTACCGCCGAGCGCGCATCGTTTCCCATGTGGCGCTTTGAGATGCGGACCAGTATCCACCCGGCGCGACTGAAATCCTCTTCCCGCTCAGTGTCCCTGACAATTTGGCCGGGATCGGAATGCCCCTCACCTTCGTATTCCACGGCCACGCGCTGTTCGGGATACGAGAGGTCCGGTTGACGCACGACGCCGGCACCCAGTTCAGTGGGCTTGTTGACTTCTGCTTCTGGCAGCCCAGCCCACTCGAGTGCCAGCCGAAGCCGGGTTTCGGGCGCGGAATCAGCTCCGATGCGGGCCTGCTCCAGGGCCAAGCGAGCCTTCCGGATTCCTGGCGTTCCTTTGTGGCGGTCAAGCATACTTTCGAGATCCTCGCGCGTGCAGTAAGGATCGCTGCGCCCTTCGAATTCAGGCCTCGGCAACCGGAGCAGGTGATCGGCCACCACAGTGATCTCGTCGATGCTCATCTTCCGGGCGCAATCGAGCCACGTCCGCGCCCTGCTGGTGACGAGCAAGCCTTGGTGGTTGATGATTTCGTCCTCAAAGAATTGCCCTACATGTCCCACCACACCTTTCCTTCGTGGGATTGCCATGGTGTCGGGACGGGAAATGTGGATGACAGATTCGTGGCTGCCGGGCAAGAACCCCGGAAACGCCCAGAGCCTGAACGCCGTGGCATGGGAGGCTGCGGAAAAGGGCGTAATGACTGTGTAAGGCCGGACCATGATGGATAACTCCGTCACTTGTTCGGGCGCGGGGCTGCGGATGCCTCGGCTGGGTGAGTCAAGTCCGCGGTGCCTCCACCGTTGACGGGAGACTCCGGCGTCGAGCGCTTCCTGCCAAGTGAAAGGCGCGGACTCAAGGCGACCGGGCAACTGCTTCGGGATACGCATTTCCCCATGCTTGCAAAACCTTGGTGGACGTGAGCGGTTATCCACAGGCTCTAATAGCCTGCCGCAAACTGACTGGCATTAGTGGTTGTTATGGGGCTCTATAACAACCACTAATGCCAGTCAGTTGGGAGTGTCAGTGCCCCCGACTAGGCTCGATGTATGGATCACACCACCACCCTGACGCAGCACATCAACGCCAGCCCGGAGAAAGTTTGGGCGGTCCTCTCGGACATTCCGGGCTCGGCCGGAACCCTTTCGGGCATCAATGCAATCCAGATGCTCAGCGAGGGTCCTTATGGGGAAGGTACCCGCTGGAAGGAAACACGGACCATGATGGGCAGGCAGGAAACCGTGGAGATGTGGGTAGACGAGGTGGACCCGCCCCGCAGTACCACGGTCAAAGCACTTCAAGGCGGCGCCGACTACACCACGCGCTTCAGCCTGGCAGAGCGCGACGCCGGCACTGACCTCACGCTGACATTCGGCGCCGAGGTCCTCAAACCCACGCTCGTGAGCAAGGTCGCTATGGCCTTGTTCGGGAAGATAGGCATGAGCATCACGCGAAAGGCCCTCAGCAAGGACCTTGCCGAGATCGCTGCAAAGGCGGAATCCCTCTGATGGCGGCTGCAAAGGTGGCAGCCCCCAAGATCTCGCCGGTGCGCCTGGAAGAACTGCGCGACGACGACGCCCCGGACTTCCAGCGTGGGGAACGGTATGACGGCATCAGGTTTACCCGAGTGTCCGCGGATGGGGAGGAGCTGAGCGGTGCTGACTTCATTGAGTGTGAGTTCACAGGCGTTTCCTTCAACGAGGCCCAATTGCGCGGCGCCACGTTCCGGGAGTGCATCCTTGCGGAGCCGTATGCGCCAGTCTTCACTGCGGCCCGGACTTCCTGGCAGGACGTGGAGATCAGCAATCCGAGGTGGGGATCAGCCGAGCTGTACGAGGGCACGTGGCGCTCGGTGCGGATCGACGGCGGCAAGCTGGACTACGTGAACCTGCGTGGTTCCAAGCTCATGGACGTCCAGATTTCAGACTGCATCATCAACGAGCTCGATCTGGGCGGTTGCACAGGGACCCGGGTGTCGTTGAAGAACTGCACTATTGGAACCCTGGATGTCACCGGCGCCAAGCTCAAAGACGTGGATCTGCGGAGCTCCGAATTCCGAGGTATCAACGGATTGGCCGGGCTCGCCGGGGTTGTCATTGACGATTACCAGTTGAGTCTCATGGCCCCGTTGTTGGCCGGTCATTTGGGCATCCGGGTGGTCTGATGCGCTGGCTGGGCTGCGGGGGAGATGGCTTCATCTGTTGACCCGGACGGCAGGCCGTGTAATCTTTATAGAACGAACGGTCGGTATATTATTCCCTGGCCGGTCCCTTTCACTTCGCGAAGGATGTTCTCATGGTCGAGGCTTTTCTTGTTGGCGGCGCACGGACGCCGGTTGGTCGTTACGGCGGGGCATTGTCCTCCGTCCGTCCTGACGACCTCGCCGCGCTGGTGGTCCGTGAAGCAGTGGCGCGTGCCGGCGTCGATCCCGACTCCATTGATGAGGTAATCCTCGGCAACGCCAACGGCGCTGGTGAGGAGAACCGCAACGTAGCCCGCATGGCGACCATCCTCGCGGGACTTCCCCTCCACATCCCGGGCATCACAGTTAACAGGCTTTGTGCCTCGGGCCTGAGCGCCATCATCATGGCGAGCCAGATGATCAAGTCCGGCGCCGCGGACATCGTGGTGGCCGGTGGGGTCGAATCCATGAGCCGGGCACCCTGGGTGCAGGAGAAGCCCACCGCTGCATTCGCCAAGCCGGGCCAGATCTTCGATACGTCCATCGGTTGGCGCTTCGTCAACCCGCTCTTCACCAAGGGTGAGCTCTCCCGTGACGGCAAGATGACCTACTCCATGCCTGAAACCGCGGAGGAAGTGGGCCGCGTGGACAACATCTCCCGCGAGGATGCCGACGCTTTCGCTGTCCGCTCGCACGAGCTCGCGTTGGCAGCCATTGCAGGCGGCCGGTTCAAGGACGAGATCGTTCCGGTCACCGTGAAGACCCGCAAGTCCGAGACCGTGGTGGACACTGATGAAGGTCCCCGCGAAGGCACCACCATGGATGTCCTGGCTGGGCTTCGGCCCGTAGTCCCCGGTGGCTCCGTCGTCACCGCGGGCAACTCCTCCAGCCTCAATGACGGCGCCTCCGCGATCATCGTCGCCTCTGAGGCAGCCATCAAGAAGTTCGGCCTGACCCCTCGCGCGCGCATCATCGATGGCGCTTCGGCGGGCTGTGAGCCGGAAATCATGGGCATCGGTCCTGTCCCGGCAACTCAGAAGGTCCTTGCCCGCACTGGCCTTACCGTGGACCAGCTCGGCGCAGTGGAACTCAACGAAGCTTTTGCCACCCAATCCCTTGCCAGCATGCGGCGCCTGGGGCTGGACCCGGGAATCGTCAATAACGACGGCGGCGCCATCAGTTTGGGGCACCCGCTGGGTTCCAGCGGGTCACGTCTGGCCATTACCCTTCTGGGCCGCATGGAGCGGGAGCTTGCCAGCAACAATGGACCGAAGCTTGGCCTTGCCACGATGTGCATCGGCGTGGGCCAGGGCACGGCAATGCTGCTGGAAGGCGTGTAAATGGCACTGAACCAGGAAGACTTCAGCACCCTTCTCCTCGAGGAACGTGACGACAGGCTCACTGTTCTTCTCAACCGTCCCGAAGTACGCAATGCGATCGACCAGACCATGGTGGACGAGCTTCACCTCGTCTGTGCCGAACTGGAGCGCAACCCCAAGGTCCTGATCATCGCGGGCACGGACGGCGTCTTCGCCTCGGGCGCGGACATTGGACAGCTCCGGGAACGCCGGCGGGATGACGCATTGCGGGGGATCAACTCGACTATCTTCATGCGCATCGCCAAGCTGCCCATGCCCGTCATCGCAGCTTTGGACGGCTACTGCCTGGGCGGCGGTGCGGAGCTTGCCTACGCGGCAGACTTCCGGATCGGGACCCCCAGTGTCCGGATTGGCAATCCCGAAACAGGATTAGGAATCCTTGCTGCAGCCGGTGCCAGTTGGCGGCTCAAGGAGCTTGTGGGTGAACCGAAAGCCAAGGAAATCCTCCTCGCTGGCGCCGTGTTGCGGGCAGAGGAAGCGCTGCGAATCAGCCTGATCACCGAGATTCACGAGGCCCCTGAGCTCATGGAAGCCGCGCACAATCTTGCTGACAGGATCGGCCGCCAGGACCCCCTTGCGGTCCGCATTACCAAGTCCGTTTTCCACGCTCCTGCGGAAGCACACCCGTTGATCGACACCCTTGCCCAGGGGATTCTCTTCGAATCCCAGGCCAAATTCGACAGGATGCAGGCTTTCCTGGACAAGAAATCGGCGAAGGCCGCCACCTCTTCAACTTCTGCCAACGACGACAGGACCCAAAAATGACAAGCGTTCCCGCGATTCCCCACGTTATTGGAGTCCTTGGCGGTGGCCGGATGGGTGCGGGAATCGCACATGCGTTCCTGACCAAGGGGGCCACCGTGATCGTGGTGGAGAGGGATCACGAGGCAGCCGCCGGAGCGCAGGGCCGTGTAGCAGATGCTGTGGCCAAGTCCGCTGCCCGTGGCACCCTAAGCGAAACCCCTGAAGAAGCCATGGCCCGCTTCAGCACGTCGACGGACTATGAATCCTTCATCCACTGCGGACTGGTGGTAGAAGCTGTGCCCGAGGATTACGATCTCAAGGTGTCCGCGTTGAAAGCGGTGGAGGACCACCTTTCCGCAGATGCATTCCTTGCCTCGAACACGTCATCGTTGTCCGTCACGGGCTTGGCAAATGAACTCCGGAGGCCAGCCAACTTCATCGGACTGCACTTCTTTAACCCGGTGCCCGCCTCCACCCTCATCGAAGTGGTGCTGGCCAAAGAGACCTCGCCCGAACTTGCCCAAGCGGCGAAGAACTGGACCGAGGCACTCGGCAAGACCGCCGTCGTCGTTAATGACGCGCCGGGCTTTGCGTCCTCAAGGCTGGGCGTGGCTATTGCCTTGGAAGCCATGCGCATGGTTGAGGAGGGTGTGGCATCAGCGGAGGACATCGACGCCGCGATGGTCCTCGGGTACAAGCACCCCACCGGGCCGCTCAAGACCACGGACATCGTGGGTCTTGATGTTCGTCTGGGCATCGCGGAGTACCTGCAGTCCACGCTGGGTGACCGCTTCGCTCCGCCGCAGATCCTGAGGGACAAAGTTGCCCGCGGGGAACTTGGCCGCAAAACGGGCAAGGGTTTCTTCGACTGGAACGACTGAAGCCCGGGGCGCGTTAGGCTAGCCGGGTGACCTCGATTGAGCCCATTACCCTGACCGGAAAATTCGTGACGCTGGAACCGTTGAGCCAGGAACACCACGACGACCTTGTGGAGGCGGCCAAGGACGGCGAACTCTGGAAGCTTTGGTACACGTCCGTACCCACGCCGGACGGTATGGCTGCCGAGATCGAGCGGCGGCTTGGCCTGCAAACCCAAGGTTCCATGCTGCCCTTCGCAACCAGGCTCAACAGCACGGGCAAGGTCATCGGAATGACGACGTACATGAACATCGACGCCGCCACACCGCGCGTCGAGATCGGCTCCACCTGGAACGCAGCGTCCGCGCACGGCACAGGCACCAACCCCGACTCCAAGCTGCTGCTTCTTCAGCATGCCTTTGAAACCCTTGGCTGCCCCGCCGTCGAATTCCGCACGCACTGGCTCAACCACCAGTCCCGCGACGCGATCGCCCGCCTCGGCGCCAAGCAGGACGGTGTGTTGCGGAACCACTCCCGCAGCACGGACGGCACCCTCCGCGACACCGTGGTGTTCTCCATACTGGAACACGAATGGCCGGCGGTGCGGAACGGCCTGGAGTTCAGGCTGGCCAGGTACGGGGTGTAGCCCAGGCGTTGCTGTCAAGGTCTTCTCCCGCATGCCTGCCCGGCGTAGTCTTGCCAACACATTGCCCCGTACGCGGCCGACGGGTGGGCGAGCCGCGAAGTGATCCTTTTGACGGACCACCGGAGCCCCAAAGAGCGGTATGAAGGGGAAGCACCATGGCAACTCATCGAGCACGACGCCGGCACTTGGCTTTTGCAGGCGGACTCGCCGCCCTGGCACTCACGTTAGGATTCACTGCCAGTCCGGTGACCGCCGCGCCGCCGCCACCTGTCACGTACGTGGCACTCGGTGATTCGTACACTGCGGGGACGGGTGCGGGGGATCTTTCGGGTCCCTTCCCGCCTATTCCGTGTTGGCAAAGCGAAGGTGGATACGTTGACATCGTAGACGCCTCACCTCGTGTGACGTTGGTTGAAAACGCAGCCTGTCACGGCGCTTTTCTTCTCCCAGTGGGGACTTCGAAGTCCGTGACGCAACAGATCGCAGAACTCAGCGGGGGAGCTTTGAACAGTGACACTGACTTGGTCAGTATCACTGCTGGTGCGCTCGACGCTGGCAGTTTGCTCGCTTTGCAGAACTGCTCTATGCCGAATACCCAACTATGCGCTGCCACCGTTTCCGGGATCATCGCCAATCTTCCTGTGATCGAGTCCGGACTTGAGATCACGTACCAGGCCATCCAACAGGCGGCCCCGGACGCCGTCATCGCTGTTCTTGGCTATCCGCGCTTGTTTGATCCGTCCCAAGGCGACATCGTTATTGGTGGCGTCACAGTGGTGCCGGTCGCGAACCAAATCCAGGTGAATATAGCCATTGATGCTCTCAACGCAACCATTGCAAAGGCTGTCGAAGAGAGCGGGACCAACGCGGTGTTTATCGATGTGACCAAGCGGTTCCTCGGGCACGCGGTCAACTCGGACAATCCGTGGATCGTCCTGGATCTCACCCGGCCGCTTCTGGACGCGAACTTCCATCCGAACGATGCCGGACACCAGGCTTACGCGTCAGCGTTGCTCTCCTCGGTGAAGCTGACTCAGCTCGCCAAGCGCTAGACCCCAAAGACGTTGCCGACCCGCTGTTTCGTTGTTGGCCAACAACGAAACAGCGGGTTCGCAGCGTTCATGCAGGCCGGACGCCAGCTCACACCTTCTGCCAGCGGCTCTCAGCTTCGGCGCTGGCCTCCACTGCCGCCAGCACCTTCTGTACCTGCAAAGCATCTGAGAAGGATGGCTCCGGCTGGCGATCTTCAGCGATGGCGTTCACGAGGTCCACCACTTGATGCGTGAATCCGTGCTCGTAGCCCAGGCCATGTCCGGTGGGCCACCAGTTCCCGACGTAGGGGTGCGATGGCTCCGTCACGATGACCCGCCGGAAACCGGCGTCCTCGTCGGAGGCATCGTAGAAGGACAGCGAGTTCATGTCCTCGAAGTCGAAAGCCAACGAGCCGAGCGTGCCATTGAGTTCCAGCCGCATGGCGTTCTTCCGTCCCAGGGCAAACCGTGTCGCCTCGAACACGCCGATCGGGCCGGCGTCGGATGTCTTTCCGGCCCCGGATGTCTTTCCGCCGAAACGGGCCGTGAAGATCGCCGCGTCGTCCACAGTTACTGGACCGCGCGGACCATCTGCACCACCGTGCCCACCGAGACCTACGAAGTCACCGCCGATCGGCCGCTCCTTCACGAACGTCTCCATGAGGGCCGAAACCCCCGTGATGTTGAACCCGGTGATCCACTGGGCAGCGTCGATACTGTGGGCACCGATATCACCCAGCGAACCAGAGCCGGACTTTGACTTGTCCAGACGCCACGTCAGGGGAGCGTCCGCGTCGGACAACCAGTCCTGGAGATACTGGGCCCTGACGTGCCGGAGCTCGCCCAACCGGCCGTCGTCCACCATCCGCTTAGCAAGGGCCAGTGCAGGAGTTCGGCGATACGTGAAACCGCACATCGAGTACACGCCCCGCTCAGCAGCCGACGATGCCACAGCGGTCATCTTCTCAGCCTCAGCCACACTGTTGGCCAAGGGCTTCTCGCACAGCACGTGTTTGCCCGCTTCCAAGGCTGCAACCGCTATCTCGGCGTGCGTGTTTCCGGGGGAACAAATATCGATCAGGTCAATATCATCGCGCTCGATCAGACGACGCCAATCCGTCTCCACGGAATCCCAACCGAGCTTGTCCGCAGCCGCCTGAGCAGCGGCAGCATTTCTGCCAGCGAGAGCCGTCAGCTCGGGCGCAAGTAGGAGATCGAAGAAGCGCGGCGCCGTTCGCCAGGCATGCGAGTGGACGGCACCCATGAAGGAGTAGCCCACCATGCCTACCCGCAGCTTCCGCGTCACAGCCGAATGCCTTCCCCCGCAAGCGCACTGCGAACCGAGGTCCAGGACTTCAAGACCTCCAAAACGGTGGGGTCCCGCTCGGCAAGGAGTGCCTGTTGGTATGAGTCCTCAAGTAGCGCGTCCACGGAAACCCGGGTGCCATTGGCCGCACTGAGGATGGCCGCCTCCACCATGGCCAGGCTCATGATGTTGCGGTGCACCTGGCCCATCGGGGTGCTTCCCGTGCGGACCGCAGATACGAAGTCGCGCAGGGAGCCAGCGATTTCCTGGCCCGGATCCTCAGAACTGGCGGTATCGCCGGAGACAGGAACAGAGGAAACAGGTTCATTGTCCCCATCCCACAAGACCGTGCCGTGCTCGCCGCTGATCCGCCACGAGGCGTTCCACGAAGTTTCCTGGCCCGGGCTGCACCAGCTTCCGTTGAACACGAAGCGCTCGCCGCCGGTCATGTCGAACACGGCCGTGGCCCCGGCATCACCGCGGTACCAACTCCACGAGGGGTTGTACTCCTCGCAGAAAACAGTGACGGGATCGGCGTCGAGCAGGAATCGGGCCATGTCGAATTGATGGATCGCCATGTCCAGCAGCAGGGGATGGTCCATGGCATCGCGGAATCCGCCAAAGTGCGGCGCTTTGAAGAACTCAGCAGAGACAATGCCAACAGCACCCAAGGACCCGGACAGCCGCTTGGCTTCAAAGAGCTGCCGGTTGTAGCGCCGGGATTGACTGACCATGAACAACTGGCCGTGAAGCTCAGCAGCCGCCGCCAAAGAAAGCCCTTGCGCCACAGTGGAGGCCACGGGCTTCTCGCCAAGGACCGGGAGGCCCGCAGCAAGTGCTTCGGTAGTGACCGGATGATGCGCGGCAGGAACGGTGACGTTGATGACCGCTTGGGCTCCGACGTCGGACGCCAGTGCCGCTGTACCGGCACCTACCGGAAGGTCGGGACGGCCCAGCGAAGCTGCCGCTTCAGAGGCTGTGGCAAGGTCCAGGTCCACGATGCCCACAAGCTCAACCAATGGTGACGACTCAACGGTTCGAAGCCAGGCGCGGCCCATGCCCCCGGCGCCCACAACTACGACGCGAAGGGGAGTGCCGTCGTCGGGGATTGTGGCGAAAGGCGTGCTCACGCGTTTGCTCCTTGGTAGCTCTTGCCGTTGAAGAAGTCGTTGGTTTCGTAGCGAAGCAGCTCAGGGACGGCGCGCTCGGGACGGTCGGTGACTGCCCATTCCACGGCGTTGGCGATGACCCGGCGGATGTCCTTGTGGTGATAGACGGGGTAGTCCTGGTCACCGGGGCTGAAGAAGAAGATCTTGCCGTGTCCGCGCCGGAACGTGCAGCCGGAACGGAAGACTTCGCCTCCGCTGAACGAGCTGATGAACACGAGTTCCTCTGGCGTGGGGATATCGAAGAATTCGCCGTACATCTCCTGCTCAGGGATCACGATGGGGTGCGGCACGCCCTTGGCGATGGGGTGGGTCGGGTCCACGGTCCATACCAGTTCGCGGTCGTGTTCGGAGCGCCAGCGCAGGGTGCAGGTGGTGCCCATGAGCTTGGTGAAGATCTTGGACCAATGCCCGGAGTGCAGCACAATCAGGCCCATGCCCGCGAGTACGTGGCGGTGGACGCGCTCCACGATTTCGTCCTCAACGTCGCCGTGGGACATGTGCCCCCACCAGGTGAGGACGTCGGTGTTCTCGAGGACTTCCTCAGTGAGGCCATGCTCGGGTTCGTCCAGGGTCGCCGTCCGGACCTCGACGCCGGAACCCAGGTTCTCCTCGATGCCCGCCTTGACGGCGCCGTGCATTCCTTCCGGGTACAGGCGTGCTACGAGTTCGTCCCGCTTCTCGTGCCGGTTTTCGCTCCAGACGGTGACGCGGATGGGCTTGCTTTTTTCAGGCATGATTCTTTCCTTCTGATGAGTGGGGGTCTACTTGACCGCGCCGCCGGTGGTGCCCGCGGCGATGTATTTTTGGGCCGCTACCAACAGGACGATGGCCGGGATGGAGGCGAGGACCGCCGTCGCCATCACTGAACTCCAGTCGTTCACGTAGGCGCCGATGTACTGGAAGATGCCCAGGGTGACGGGGCGGACCGCTTCCGTGGTGGTCAGGGTCAGGGCGAACAGGAAGTCGCTCCAGGCGAACAGGAACGTAAAGAGTCCTGCAGTGATCAGCGAGTTCCGGCTGAGGGGAATCACGATCGACCAGAACGCCCGGACGTGCCCCGCCCCGTCCACACGCGCTGCCTCGATCACGGACGCCGGCATGCCGTTCATGAACGCCCGGATGATGAGGATGGCGAACGGAATTCCGTGTGCCGAGTCCGCGAGGATCAGGCCCGGAATGGAGTTGAGCAGCCCGAGGTCGTTGTACGCCGTGTACAGTGCGTTGGCCACCACGATGCCCGGGATCATCTGGCTGATGAGGATGGCGAAGAGGACAACGCCTGCGCCGCGGACCTTGAAATAGGCCAGCGCGTAGGCCGCCGGGGCTGCGATTGCCAGGCTCAATGCCACGCTGCCCAGGGAGATGATCAGGCTCGTGCCGAGGTTTCCGGCTTGCTCACTGATGGCTGTGGCATAGCCGGTGAAGTCGGGTTTCAAGGGCAGCCACGAGGTTTCCAAGGTAGTGCCGTTTGGCTGCAGGGAGGCGTTGATCATCCAGTAGACGGGGAACAGCATGATGGCCAGGAAGAAGATGGCCAGCGCCGTGTAGCCCCAGTTCTTGCGGTTGCTCGCGGGCGCTTTTGCTCTGCTGGGCCGGAGCGTGGGTGCTTTCAGTACGGTTGTCATGGTTTCCTCACTCATCCACAGCGCGTCGGCTTGCCCGCAGGTACAGGACCGCGAACACCAGGGAAATGATCACCAGCACGTTGCCCAGGGCGGCGCCTTCGCCGAATTTGAATTCGTGGAAGGAGAGGTCGTAGGACTGGGTGGCGATGGTCTGGGTCGAGTTCGCCGGGCCGCCATTGGTCAGGCCCAGGATGATGTCCAACACCTTGAGGGTGTAGACGACGCCGAGCACCAGCACCACGCTCACCACGGGACGGAGCATCGGCCACGTGATATGCCGGAACGCCTTCCAACCCGTGGCGCCATCCAGGGACCCGGCCTCGTAAAGCTCGTCCGGGATCTCCTGCAGGCCGCCGTAGAGGATGGTCAGATTGAACGGGATGCCAATCCAGATGTTCACCCCCACCACAGCGATCAGCGCCAAGGAGGTGCTGGTCAACCAGGGAACACCTGTGTTGATGATGCCCAGATCGCCCAGAAAACGGTTGAGCGCTCCGCTGTCCTTGTCCAGGATCCAACGCCACACGGCACTCGAAACGATCAGCGGTAGAAGCCAGGGCAGCAGTAGCAGCGACCGCAGGATTCCGTTGAGCGGGAACTTGCGTTGGAAGAAGATCGCCAACGCCAGCCCGATCACGAACTGACCCAGGATGGAACCCACCGTGAACAGTGCGGTGTTCAGCAGCGAGGTGGAAAACAACGACGACGACAATACAGTTACGTAGTTGGCCAACCCTACCCATGGGGCTTCTCCGGTGAAGAAGGTGGCCGTGGTGTAGTCCTGGAAACTCATGACGACGTTCTTGACCACGGGGTAGCCGAAGAACAGCGCCATGTAGACCACTGCGGGTACCAGGAAGAGCCACTGGAAGATGCGCTCGCGGCGTTGGCGGGTCCGCCGTCGTGGTGTCTGCGCTTCTGTAGGCGAGCCTGCCGGGCGGCCGTGCTTGCGGCTGGTCTTTGCCTTGGCCTTTGCGTTGGCTTTTCCGCTGGAAGGAGCCGCTGTTTGCGACAAATCTGTTGTCAATGACATGGCTCGCTGCTTACTGGCCTTGCGCTTGCTTGAGGGCATCGGCCGGGGAGGCGTTACCGGTCAGGGCTGTCTGGATTGCGGTGTAGATCTTGGTTGCCTGGGCGGGCCATTCTGCACCGAGCTCGCCGGTGCGGGCACGGGCGGTCTTGATCAGCTCAGTGAACGTAGCGAGCTTCGGGTTTTCGGTGGCGAACTTCTCCGCCAACGTGGTCTTGGAAGGAATGGTGTTGCGGACCTTGGCCATGGCCATCTGGTTCTCGTCGCTGTTCAGGCAGGCAACCACTTCCGCGGCCTTGGCTTGGCGTGCCTTGTTGCCGGTCTGGGGGACCGTCCATACTTCGCCACCCAGCGGGGCAACGGACGTTTGGCCTGCTTCACGGACGGGGATCTTTACCACGCCGTACTGCAGAGTGGGCTGCTTATCCAGGGCCGGGATCTGCCAAGGGCCGTTGACCATCATCGCTGCTTTGCCGGCCATGAACTGGTCCTTGACATCGGCCTGGGTCCAGTTCAGGGCCGAGGAAGAGACGGAGCCGCTCTTGACCAGGTCGGTCCAGAGTTGCAGTGCCTGCTCGGTTTCCTTGGTATCGATCTTCTTCTCGTCGCCTCCGTTTGACCACATGACCGGGAGGAACTGCCAGGTGCCTTCATACGTGGGGTTGGCGTTGAACGCGAGCCCGTACTGGTCGCCGGCGGTGAGTTTGGCGGAGGCTGCCTTCAGCTCATCCCAGGTGGTGGGCGGGGTTACTCCAGCCTTGTCCAGGATGTCCTTGTTGTAGAACAGGGCGATCGTGTTCACGGTGGGAGCCAGGCCATACACCTTGTCCTTATAGGTGCCTGCGCTCAGGACACCCTCTGCGAAGTTGTCCGTGCTGATCTTGAAGTCTGACAAGGGAGCCAAAGCACCGGTGGCGGCAATCTGCTGCAGGTCCGGATTATCCAGCATGAGCACGTCCGGAAGCGTCTTGGAGGAGGACTGCTGCAGCACCTTGGAGATCAGGGACTTGCCCGGGACGGTCTCCCGCTTGATGGTGACACCTGCCTGGGTGCCGCACTTGGTCAGGGCGTCGCCGATGAAGGACTTGTCCGGCTCGTTGTTGTAGTAGTCCATCACGGAGATTTCCTTGACGGCCTCCGAGGACGAAGCTGCAGTGGAGGTCCCGCAGGCTGAGAGGGCCAAGGGAAGGCCGACCAATGCAGCGACGGCGAGGGCAAGAGGACGACGGGGTGTCCTTTGTGCTGACTTCATTGTCTGTTCCTTTTTTCTGGGGTGAGTTATCGATGCGTATCGACGATGCGTATCGATGAATTCGGAAACTGGAGTGCAGGGTGCTTTGAGAGGGTTTAGCTGCCGTGGGGTGGACGGAGCGTGCTGGCACGGTGCGTAATGACCGTGGGTACCAATTCCAGGGATTCGGTTGGTCCCTGGTTTTCGGTTTCGAGGAGATCGCAAATAATCTTCACCGCGCGGCGGGATACTTCGGCCGGGCGGAGGTCAATGGTGGAAAGTGGAATGGGCTGAAGCTCAGCCAGGGTGGGGGAGGCGCTGCCAATGACGGATACATCCGTACCAGGGGTCAGGCCGCGGCTGGTCAGGACGCGTCGAAGAACGTCCTGAACGGTGCCATCCGGAGCGATAAACGCAGGTACTCCAGTGGTCTCCGCCAAGGCTTTGTCCACGGATTGCGCGATCACCTCGCGGTCCGTTCCTCCGGGAAGGTGCAGCACCTTGACACCTAGGGTCTCCGCGGCCTTGTTGGTGCCGGACATGAAGCGTTCCACGTAGTTCACGTGGCGGTCAACCACCTCCGGTTGCCAGTCCAGGACGGAGATTACGGTGTGGCCAGCAGCTGCCAGGTCCTGGACGCACTGTTCGCCGGCCATTTCAAAGTCGGCATCAATGCAGACAAGTCCGGAAGGATCATGCGGGATGCCGATCAGCACCACAGGAACGTGCAGACTGCGGACTACCGGGAGGCGTTCGTCGTCGCCTTCCACCTGCATCAGGATCAGGCCGTCGCAGATCTGCTGGCCCACCACGCGCTGCAGCCCCGGCGCGCCCTCATCCTCGGTGACCAGCAGGATGTCGTGGTCATAGAGGCGGGCGGTGTTGGCGATCACGGAGACGAACTCCATGATCGATGCCATGTGCAACTCGGGGATGAAAGGGATGACGAGGCCGATCACGCGGGTCCTGCGGCTGGCAAGCGCGCGGGCTCCGGCATTTGGCTGGTAGGTCAGCTGCTGGATGGCGTCCTCCACCTTTTTCCGCGTTTTCTCGGAGATGGGTCGCTTGCCACTAAGAACGTAGGAAACCGTGCTCTGTGCAACGCCGGCGGCCTGGGCAACGTCCTTGCTGGTGGGCATATCCTGGCCTCCTCGCGCTCTCTGCTGAACGGTTTACTTGTGGTTGTTGTTGTGTTTCGTGTTCGTCGATACGTATCGTCGATGCGCATCGAGAATGAGTATGACATGAGTCACTCGCCCCGCGCAATACCCCCTTCCCTTCCTCTCTCACATCCAGTGCCCTTCCGTCCGATGTTCTCTCATTTCCTCCCCGCTTTCCGCAGTTCTTCTCTCACATCACTGCAGGCGAATGTGCTTAGCTGGCTCCTATGGACGGGACAGCATCGCAGTTAGGCGTCCACTGGGATGGCGCCGTGAACGCCTGGCGAATCGCGGGGGACGTGTACAGGATGGGTCGCCACGAGTGGGTTACCGAAGCCGGTTGGCACCAGATGTACGACGACGGCATCCGCACTGTCATCGATTTGCGCGCCTCGGGCGAGCGGCGGCAACGCGACACCGATCCCGACGTGCCGGACGACGTGAAGGCTCGGATCGACGTCGTACATTGCCCCACCGAGGACCCGGCCCATAGCGATTTCGGCGAGCTCTTCGGCCCGTACCTGAAAGACCCGGCGCAGTACGGCGAGTATGTGAGGCTGTTTGCGGACAAGATCGCGGCCGTCTTCAAGGCCATCGCGGCCGCGCACGGCAAGGTGATTATTCACTGCTCGGCGGGCAGGGATCGCAGCGGGGTGATCGCACTCATGTTGCAACGTTTGGCCGGTCTTGGTGATGACGAAATCCTGCGCGGCTACGAGCTGGCGGCACGGGGGATCAATGAGCGGCACCGCACCCACGGGGCACCCCACGCGCACGATCCCTACCTTTCGGACGAGGAGTTTGAGGCCTGGTTGGAGCAGAAGCGTGCGGGCGTGCGGACATTCTTGGGTTCGCTGGATGTCGAATCGTTCTTGGAGCGAAATGGTGTCACGGATACAGAAGTGGCGGCGATCCGGGCCAAGCTGCGGTGATGTGAGAGAACGATAGCCGGAATCCGGCGGGATGTGAGAGAACGATGGCCGGAATCGGGCGGTATGTGAGAGAAGGACAAAATTGCTGCTGTACTCCTCCGGGCATTCATGTACCCTGTATATATTACCGAACGGCCGGTCAGTAATGTTTGCGCTCCCGCAGACCCAATGACCGAGCCGATTTCACGTGCCTTGGAAGGACCCGTCGACGATGACCACTACCGCAGTCGCCCCGGAAACCACAGCCGTTGCAACCGTCCCCAGCTACGTCCAGGATGCCTGGTGGACGCCGGCTCCTGACGCCAAAACCGTCCCGGTCCGTGATGCCAGCACCGGAGAAGTCCTGGCCAACGTCAGCACCGACGGACTGGACTTTGCCGCCGTCGTAAATTACGGACGCACCACCGGCCAAACGGAACTTGGAAAGCTGACCTTCCACCAGCGTGCGCTCAAGCTCAAGGAGCTTGCCATGTACCTCAACGGCCGGCGTGAAGAGCTGTACGAGTCCTCGTCGCAGTCCGGCGCAACCAAGATCGACAACATGATCGACATCGACGGCGGCATCGGCGTTCTCTTCACGTTTGGGTCCAAGGGTCGGCGTGAACTGCCCAACTCGCAGGTTGTGGTGGATGGGCCGATGGAGGTGCTTTCCAAGGATGGTTCGTTCGCCGGTGAGCACATCTATACCCGCATTCCTGGTGTTGCGGTGCAGATCAACGCCTTCAATTTCCCGGTCTGGGGCATGCTGGAGAAGTTCGCGCCAGCCTTCCTGGCCGGAGTTCCCACCATCGTCAAGCCGGCCACCCCCACGGGCTACGTTGCGGCCGCCGCCGTCAAGGCGATCGTCGAGTCCGGCATCCTGCCCGCGGGATCCCTTCAGCTGATTTCCGGCTCCGCCCGGACCATCCTGGACGAGCTGGATTACCGCGACCTCGTCTCCTTCACTGGCTCGGCGTCTACGGCCAACTCTCTGAAGGGCCACCACAATGTGGTCCAGGGTGGTGTCCGTTTCACGTGTGAGACAGACTCCCTGAACGCCGCGATCCTTGGTCCCGACGCCGTTCCCGGCACTCCCGAATTCGACGCGTTTGTCCGGGCTGTCGTCACCGAAATGACCGTCAAAGCCGGCCAGAAGTGCACCGCCATCCGCCGCGTGATCGTCCCGAAGGAGCTGATTTCCGACGTCTCTGCCGCCATCGGTGCGCGTATCAACGAGCGTGTGGTGGTTGGTGATCCTCGTGCCGAGGGCGTCACCATGGGCGCCCTGGCTTCGCTGGAGCAGCTCGCCGACGTCCGCGCGGCCGTTCAGTCAATGCTCGACGCCGGTGGTGAGCTTGCGTACGGGTCCCTCGATTCGCCGTCGGTCACCTCGGTTGGCGGCGCGGTGGGTGTGGTGGAAGACGGGGCTTTCATGTCGCCGGTACTCCTCAACTGGGCCGACGCAGAAGCCGAAGAAGTCCACTCCCTTGAAGCTTTCGGCCCCGTCTCCTCAGTGATCGGATACGACGATCTCGCCGACGCCATCCGCCTCGCGGCCCGCGGCTCCGGTTCGTTGGTGGCGTCCGTATGCACCAACGATCCTTCCGTGGCGCAGGAGCTGGTGCTCGGAATCGCAGCGCATCACGGCCGCGTCCACATGCTCAACCGCGAGGACGCGCGGTCCTCCACCGGACACGGCTCACCCGTACCGCACCTGGTCCACGGTGGTCCTGGCCGCGCAGGTGGCGGCGAGGAATTGGGCGGTATCCGCTCCGTCCTGCACCACATGCAGCGCACCGCCATCCAGGGCTCGCCGAACATGCTCACCGCTGTCACCGGTCAATGGCACACGGGCGCTGACCGTAACTTCACTGTGGAAACCGAAGGCGAGCACCCTTTCCGGAAGCACCTCTCGACGCTGAGGATCGGCGACGCCGTTCGTTCCGATCTGCGCCAGGTGACCCTTGAGGACATCACGGCCTTCGCCAACTCCACGGGCGATACGTTCTACGCACACACCAATCAGGAAGCAGCCGAGGCCAACCCGTTCTTCCCGGGCATCGTCGCGCACGGGTACCTGCTCCTGAGCTGGGCTGCCGGGTTGTTCGTGGAGCCCGCGCCGGGTCCCGTGCTGGCCAACTACGGCTTGGAGAACCTGCGCTTCATCACGCCCGTGGCGGCCGGCGACGCCATCCGCGTCACGTTGACCGCCAAGAAGATCACTCCGCGTGAGACTGACGAATATGGCGAGGTTGCCTGGGACGCGGTGCTCACCAACCAGAACGATGAAATCGTAGCCACGTACGACGTTCTGACCCTCGTGGAAAAGTAACCTTCTCTCACATCCCGACGGTTTCCGACGGTTGTTCTCTCACATAACGACGAAGCGCGTCCCCAGGCAGGGGGACGCGCTTCGTCTATAGGGCCGGTTACAGCTGGTATTCGGCCTGTTGGCCGAGCGTCTCATGGATGCACAGAACGTTGTTCTCGGTATCCATGAACCAAGCGCACTTCTCGGCATCCGTGGTGCAAATATGGTTATCGGTCTTGAGATCAGGCTCGTCGTAATCCTGGAACTTGACGCCTTGGGCTTCCATCTCCGCAACAGTCCGCTCGATGTCCTCGACCTCAAAGCTCAGGGCGGTATGACCGGAGTGCTTACCGTCCGTGACCGGCAACAACTGCAGCATGGGGCCGCGGTCGTTGCCAAATAGATCATTTCCGTCCCATGTCCTGCCACGATGCGGAAGACCAAGCTTTTCCGCGTAGAACTTTCGTGCGCGGCTCAGGTCATCGACAGGCAGGACGGTTGTGGCTGTGTTAAGGGCTAGATGCATTTGGCCACCTCCTACGCTGAAAATTTTACGCTCGGGGGCTCCGGAAGGATCTTACGAATAATGTCCTAGGGTGGACGAATGGGATTTAGCAGGCCTGAGCTCGATGCTCTTCGAGGCCGAACCCTGCCGGATTTAGTCTCAGACCAGACGAGGCTTCTGTTCGTCGGCATCAATCCTGGCCTGCGTGCTGTTGCGGTGCAGGCGCACTTCGGTGGCGGCAGCAATCGCTTCTATCCAGCGTTATTTCGAGCCGGCATCGTCGATCGTCGGATCGATGCCTCGGAAGGGTTCCGCCCCGAGGACCTCAATCATCTGCTGGAGCGGGGCGTTGGAATCACGTCCATAGTTGCGGGAGCTTCGGCGCGGGCGGATGAACTCACCACCGAGCAACTTCTTGCTGGAGCCAAAGAACTATCTGCGCGGGTAGAACATATCACCCCAGCAATCGTGGCGATATTGGGAATCAGCGCATATCGGACTGCTTTTGCCCGGCCGCGGGCGGTCTGGGGACTACAGCCGGATTCGCTTGGACGTACCCCGGTCTGGGTACTCCCGAATCCGAGCGGCTTGAACAGGCACGCGAGTCTTGCTGATCTCGCCGCTGCCTACCGTGAAGTCGCTGTCGCGGCTGGAATCGAACCCTTTTCTGGTCCGGAACAGCTACCTTAACCGGACCAATTGGTAGCCGTCACAGTCCGTCAATGAGCCCGTCGATAATGTTGCTGAACCTCTCGGCGGGCCCGCCTGTTTTGACCAAGACGCTTAGTCCGATAACGGACGCAACGAGTTGGCTGGCGACAGTGTCGGGGACCTGACCGGTGCGGAATTCTCCAGACGCTTGTCCTTGCACAATTGCTTGCCGGAACACGGCTTCGATCTGAGAGAACAGCTCGTTCGCAATATGATTCACCTCGGCGTCGGCTGCGCCGAGCTCCGCCGCAGCGTTGACCATGACACAGCCGCGTTGATGCTCGCCCACGCCGGCCAGTGCAATTAGTGCTTGTTTGAGACGCGGCCGGATTGGTCCGGGAGCTTGGAACATGCTGGTTAAGTACTCGAGTCTGGCCTCACTGTAGCGCTGAAGGGCACGCAGAAATAGGGCATGTTTGCTCTCAAACGTGTTGTACAGACTGCCCTTGCCGATTCCCAACTCGCTGGCCAACTCCTGCGGCGTTGTGCCGGCATACCCTTGGCGCCAGAACAAGTCCATCGCCCTGTTAACCGCCTCACCAGCCTCAAATTGCATCGGTCTACCCATGGGAACAGCGTAGCGCCCATGGTATTGTACTTCTAGGTCAAAAACCGCTGTTGAGCACTTATTCGACCCACTACGCAGTGAGAAATGGGATCCCCTTGTCCATACACCCGCCCTTGGAGAACACTGTTGCCTTAGCGACTTCCCGTCCACCCCGAGTCCCCCTGAATACGCTCGCTATACCGCTGGGCTTGGCGGGCCTCGCACAAGTCTGGTCGGCAGCGACCTCGTCCTTCCAGGCCCCGATGGAACTTGCGCAAGCATTCTGGCTGATCGCCGCCATTGCCTGGCTTTGGACCATCGCGGTGCACGTCCATCGCGGCAGGCGCACGGATCAGTCGCTCTCCGATCAGCTCAAGCATTTCGCACAGGGCCCGCTCGCTGCCTTGCTTCCGATTGCAGCCATGTTGCTTGGGGTAGGGCTGCACCGCACCATTCCTATAGCCGGAACCATCCTGACCTTGGTTTCCATTGCCGTTGCCGCCGCGTTCGCCGCATGGATTTTGAACTTCTGGATGCGCGGCGAGTTGCCACTCGAATCCGTGCATGGCGGCTACTTCCTCCCAACCAGCGCGGCAGGTTTCGTCGGCGCGCTCACGGCAAGACAGACGGGACTTGACTGGCTCGCTGTCGGAAGTTTCGCCGTCGGCGTCTTCTTCTGGCTGGTGATCTCTGTGTTTTTCTTCCTGCGACTCGCGCTTCGACCTACGTTGCCCGAATCCCTTACCCCGACGCTGGCGATCATGATTGCCCCACCAGCGGTCGCTGCGGTCGCATGGCTTGCCATCTCCGGGGGTCGACCTGACCATATGTTTGAGGGGTTGACGGCCATAACGGTGTTGATGGTTTTGATCCAACTCACGCTGTTGCGGCGCTATCGGGCCTTGCCGTTTTCCCTGGGCTTCTGGTCGTTCACGTTCCCCTTGGCAAGTGTCGCCGCACTTGCCATCACGTGGTTGCACCTGGCCAAACCGGCTGGCTGGGAAGTCATGACGATTGGAGTGCTGGCGATCGTGACGACTGCCGTTGGGCTGGTTGCGGCAAAATCAATCACAATGTTTTTCCGCCTCGCCGCTACGGCCCGGCGACAAAGGATGAGAGAAGGTTCGGGGAAACCGGTCCGGATGTGAGAGTGCCCCTATGTTTTTCGTCAAGTGGTGGCGGGTGTTGGGGGTTGGTAGAGGGCGCCGTCGCGGAGCATTGCGTAGAGGGTGTCACAGCGGCGTCGTGCCAGGGCAATGATTGCCTGGTTGTGGCGTTTTCCTTCGG
>NZ_JBFTJT010000026.1:0-41253 GCF_056395565.1 Paenarthrobacter sp. 10L412
CCCGTCCTGTTATACGGAATCAACCTGCTGTGTGCAGCGATCGCGTACTACATCCTGGAACGTCGCCTGATCGCCGCCCAAGGCAAGGACGGGGCCCTTGCCCGGGCTGTCGGCCGGGACTGGAAAGGCAAAGCATCCCCCGTGATCTACATGGCCGGCATCGCAGCCACCCTGGTCCAGCCCCTGTTCGGGATCGCCATGTTCACCGTTGTGGCGCTGATCTGGCTGGTCCCGGACCGCCGGGTTGAGCACTTTGTCGCCAGGTCTCCTCAAAGCGATAACGGCGGCGGTTAATCGGCTACTTCACTCCTAACCACGCGACGATTAGCAGCCCTGCGCGCCGAATCAGGAACTTGGTTCTGGTGCTGCTGCTCGACAGACGCGTTCACGGGTGGGAACCCGCAGCCTCCCGGTGAACGAATACACCAAGCACCACCGTGACGACGACGAGAAGCGCCGGAGCGTCTCTGCGGTGGCAACCCGCGCTGCTCGCCACTGGATCGTCACAAGCCATCACCAATGACGCCGTTATTCGTACTTTGGCCAGAAAATAGGAATAAGCTCACTCCTATTCAGACTTAGGAGAACCGGTGACCGACTCCTGGCCAGCGCATGGGTAAACTTCACATCTTCCAGGATTGGGCAGTGAGGCGGCCCCGCTCGCGGTGCCAAGGCAACGGACGCCTACTCTTCGCGGTCGATCTCCAAGTAGCTGAGGCCACTCAAATCCAGCCAGTATTTGGTTGGTGTTTGGACCAATCGCAGCAGCACGCCCTGACAGTCGCGGCACCGGACCACAATTCCGGGCGCGTCGGTGAAGACCATGGCCTCGCCAAAAGCCCTGACGGAACCGCAGTGTCTGCAGCGTCCCAGCGCCGCGATGATGTCGATGCGGAACACTTCGGATAGGGCGCCGGCTGCGGCGTTCCCGTCTACATACGGAATCGGGTCATGGGGTGCTGCTGCAATGTCCTGGTCATCGGACTCGGGGACAGCAAAGTCGTCGGTGCTGTTCACCGGATGCCTCCCGTCCCGCCAAACCGCTCGGTCTTTATGGACTCCGGCGGATAACCGGCCATTACAAGCCAGTCCGAAACGGTCTCCACAAAGACGGTTTGGCCGCAAACAAAAACATCGGGGTTCTCCTCTGTTGGGAAGATCTTGCCCAAAAGGCCCTCGGAAGTAAGGCGACCTGGCGCTGCCGGCCAGCCGTCCGGCGTCGAACGCGTGTAGATGTAATCGACCATCAGCTTGGCTGATTCCTGATCCAAACGGTGCAGCTCGTCCCGATAAAGCGAAGAATCCGGAGATCTGAGGGAATAGAGCAACCTGAAAGGGGCCCCGCTGTTGGACGCCCGATGGGCACGGATCATCGACATCAACGGCACCACACCTGACCCTCCCCCGATCAGCTGCACCGGGTTCGCATTGGCTGGCCGCCAGACAAACCAGCCGCCCACCGGTCCCCGGATTTCCAACTGGTCCCCCACGGCCAGGTCCCGGACAAGGTAAGGTGACACTTCGCCGTCGGGCAGTTCATCAACGGTGATTTCCAGATGCTCATCCGTACTTGCCGATGCCACGGAGTAGGACCGGATGGCTGTATACCCGTCCTCTGCGGTGAGGCGGATATCAATGTGTTGCCCGGCCAGATATCCCATCAAACCATCCACGCGCAGCCTAATGGTTCGGGCTGTGGCGTTTTCCAGTTCCCCGCCCACCACTTCCGCGACCCGCCATACAGAACTCACGGCAAAGGCCTCACGAGTACCGCTCCTCGCGCCACGGATTGCCGTGAAGGTGATATCCATTCGATTCCCAGAAACCTGGAACGTCTTCGTCAGTCAGTTCCAAGCCATGAATCCACTTGGCGCTTTTCCAGAAATACAAATGCGGCACCAAAAGCCGCGCCGGACCGCCGTGTGCCCGTTCAAGAGGTTCGTGATCAAATTCCCAGGCCACCCAGGCCTTACCGCCCAGGAGATCCCACAGCGGAACATTGGTTGTGTAGCCGCCGAAGGAATGGGCGGTGGCGAAGTCGCGGGTGGTCTCCACGTTTTCGAAAAGCGTGTCCACTGAAACTCCGCGCCACGTCGTTCCCAGCTTTGACCAGCTGGTCACGCAGTGAATGTCTTCGGTGATCTCCTCCTGCGGCAAAGCCATGAACTCATCCCAGGACCACGCGAGACGTTGGCCATCCTCCGCCGTAATGAAGAACTCCCACTCATCGGCGGGAATGAGCGGAGCGGGTCCAGCCGTCAGAACGGGAAAGTCCTGCGTTTCATGCTGTCCCGGAGGCAACGCAGAATTCTCGGACCGTCGTCCACGGAAACCGGAAGAAATGATACCCATGATTTACCTCCGCAGCGGAGCTCCTCCGGCCAATGACCGTTGATGCCCCAACGATAGGGCAAGCTGTGCGCGGGGTCTAGGGATCGACGAGGGTAAGCCAGTGCACACCGCATACCCGCGCGCGCTGCCATAGAAACTGTCCCGGCCCCCGCTTCAGCGAAGGACTTGGATTTCCTCCACGACATGGCAGAAAAAATGGAACATCCAGTATCGGGGTTTCGGCGCTTTCCGCGCTGATGTACATTTCAGCGCTAGCGAGTCTAAGATTGGGGCATGAGCGAAATGACTGTGACGGACGCACGGAGCCGGCTCTCGGAGGCAGTCGATACCGCCCGGGTGAGCCATGAACCGGTGTATCTGCTGCGCCGTGGCCGCCGCGTCGCGGCGCTAATCGACGCCGAAGACCTCGCCACGCTGATTGAAGCCGCCGAAGACCTGGAAGACCTCCGGGCGGCGAACGCGGCGCGGGCCGAAATGGCCGACACCGGCGAAGGCCCGGTGCCTTGGGAGGAAGTCAAGGCGGAACTGGGCCTGGCGTGAGCTATGCCGTGCAGGTCGCGCCAGCCGCGCTGCGGCAGTTGCGCAAACTCCCACCCGATGCACGCCGGCGGATCCAGGCCGCCATCGAACTCCTCGCCGAAACCCCGCGCCCGCCGGGGGCGAAGAAGCTCGCCGGAAGCAGCGGCGACTGGCGCGTGCGCACCGGCGATTACCGGATCATCTACGAGATCCGGGACGGGCAGCTGATCGTCCTGGTTGTCGCCCTGGGCCACCGGCGGGACATCTACCAGCACTAGGCAAGGACGATACCGCCAAGTCAGGCGCTGTCGGGTTGTCTTGAGCACGCGGCGAGGTCGCCATTCACCGCGTCGACGGCCAGCGTCGTTATCGATGAGGCTCAGGGCCCGTTTCATTTATGGCCCTTCTCGGTCGACCTCCTAAGAGGCTCCGGATTTAGTGCGCGTGTTGTTTGTCAGGATGTGCCGCGATCCCGCCAGTCCGGTGCCTGAATGAGCTCCACCCGGTTACCATCCGGGTCGAGCAAGTAGATCAGCAGACCCCCTGCATTTGGGCCGGAATCAGGCCCAACCGGTTCGGACAACGCACCATATCCGAGCGCCGTCATCTCAGCGAACACCTTCCGGACGTCAACACCCGTGAAGGCAAGGTGCGCCGTTCCCGGCTGCGCCTCAGTGGGGTTGATGGCGGTTGGAGGATCCTCGACCTGGACGAGTTCCAACTGAAAGGTTCCGTCAGGCGTCGTGAGGAGCAGCGCTCTGACCTTTACGCCCGGACGGCCGAAGAGTTCGCCTATGTAGGACCCTGACGTCCAAGCCTCCGAACGGACCAGTCCTAGCCCGTCGGCATAGAACCGTGCGCTACGCTCCAGGTCCGCGACATGAAGGGCAGTGTGATGATGTCTGATTTCGGCTTTCACTTCGCTCCCTGTTAATTGCGGAGGGGCTCGGCCCTGACGGGGCCTCAAGGTTTGTGAAACCCCGCGCCTGGTGATTCAGGTTCCGATTCCCAGATGTGCTCCCCCTGCCACATCAAGAGACACTCCCGTGATGTAGCGGTTGTCCGGATCGGCAAGGAAAAGGATGGCGCGGGCGACTTCCTCGGGTTCGGCAAACCGGCGCATCGGCAGTTGGGCTGCCCTCTTTGCCCTGCTGGCAGCCGCTCCCGAGCCGGAATCCTTGTCGAACTGTGCCCGCATGGGTGTGTTCACTGGGCCTGGGGCGATGGCGTTGACTGAGATGCCGTCAGGCCCAAGCAGTTCGGCGAATGACCACATGATGTGCAGAACGGCGAGCTTGCTCGCGTTGTACGGCAAGTAATTGAGGCGTGCTTCTTTGGCCGCGACGGAGGACAGGACGACGATGGCGCCGGCCGTGCCGGACTCAAGCATGGACTTGGCGGTCTCCCGCACCATCGTGAAGGTCGCCGTGGCGTTGATCCTCAGAATTGAGTCGAATTCTTCTGTGGTTGTTTCCATGATGTTGGGGGTGGGGCCCAGCACTCCGGCTGCATGGATGAGGACATCTACTCGACCATATTTGGCTGCGATGTCCTTAACAAGGGTCGCGCATTGTTCTTCCGACGTGATGTCGAGGGGGTAGAACTCCTTTAGCGATTGGCCCTCTTTAGGGGACCGGTCCCCGCCGATGACGACGGCGCCTGCCGCTGTGAGTGCGCTGACGGCGGCGTCGCCGATTCCCCCACTCGATCCCGTTACCAAAACCACTTGGTCTTTGAGGCTCATTTTCAATCCTTACTTGGTATTGCTCAGTTCGGCCGGTGCCACTGTCTAGTTTTTCGCGATGCTACGGGGTAACCACATCCTCAGCGCCGTAAACTGCCGCTGCCAGGAGGGCATCGGCGATTTCTGTAGCGTGGAGTGCTTGAGCGAACCCGACTGCGGGACTTTCACCCGCGCAGAACTTTATCGCCGCCTCTGCCTGGCGAAGGAAGAGATCCGAGGGCTCGAAAGTGTTCACGGAATGGCCACCGTCACGGTCCCAGATGTGAACTGAATCGTTGGACCACAACAGCCGGCCTGTAGTTGCCAGGACATCGATGGTGAGGCTCCAATCGCCCTGGTTGAGACCTTCCGGCTCCTGCCAGGGAGACCAGTAGCTCTGCATCGTGAATACGGCACCCTCAGGAAATTCGAGGGCGGATATGACATGCTCTGGCACCGGGGACCCATACAGGCTGCTGCTGGTACTGGTAGTCAGCACCTTTGGGTCACCGTCAAACCATGATGAGACCAGTTCGATGGCGTGAATGCCATTCACGACGGCGACGCCACCCTCCTTCGGGTCAGCGCGCCACGAGTTGATGTCCTTTTTATGGGCGACCGAACGAACACAAACAGCGATCACGTCGTTGTTCCTGACCCATTGAGAGGCAATTGAGGCGGCGGGATGATGGTGAAGCGTGTACCCCACCATAAGCCTCTCATTTACACCAGAAGCGGCAGCCATGACCGCAGCGCCTTCGGCATCTGCAGCTACCGGCTTTTCCGTCAACACACGGAATCCCCTGTTCAGCAAATCTGCGACCATGAGCGGCTGCACCGTAGTGGGCAATGCTACGACAACCAGGTCCAGGTGCTCAGGGTCGAGTTCCTGGGCACTGGGCACCAACTGTGCGCCTAACACCTGAGCGAGCGCAATGCCACGCTCGTCCTTCTCTACAATGACTGCGACGTCGGCCCCCGCCGCGGCGAATGCGCGCGCGTGCCGTGATCCTGCCCAGCCGGCCCCTCCGACGACGGCTACACGAGGAGCAGTTGCCTGTGCGCTCATGATTTGACACCACCGGAGGTCAGGCCCGCGATGAACCAGCGTTGGAATGCGACGAAAATGCCCAGGACGGGAATGAACGCGACAATAACGAACGCGCCGAAGGACGCCCAGAAGTTGCCGAAGCCGGTTGAGATATACCGGACGATGCCGTTCTGCACGGTCTTCATGTCCTCGGTGGTTGCCAGGACGGTTCCGACGAGGAAGTCATTCCAGACGAACACAAAGATGAAGATTGCTACGGCCGCTATACCCGGACGGATCAGTGGCAGCACAATCCGTATAAGTATTTGAAGTCGACTGCAGCCATCAATTGCCGCAGCTTCCTCGATCTCAACCGGAATGTTCTCGATGAAATTGCGAAGAAACAGGATCGTCTGTCCGCAGATTATGCCCGTGTAAACCAGGATCAGCAGAGGGTAGCTGTTAATGAGGGACGTTTTGACAAACATGGAATAGAGCGCGATGAAGACTACAACACCCGGAACCATAGACAGCACCAGAATGCCCGTCATGAGGCTTTCCATACGACGGCCGCGGAAACGGGTGGCGACGTACGCTGCCGGTACACACACTGCCAAGGCGAGAACAATCGATCCAATGGCGTAGATGATTGAGTTCGCAAAGAAGCGAACATTAGCGGAGGTAAACAGGCCGGCGTAGCTGTCGAAGGAGAATGGGGCCGGGATCCACACCGGTGGGAAAGCCACGGTATTGGCTTCAGTCTTCAAGGAGGTCGACAGTATCCAAAGGATTGGAGGCAACACAAGGGCTGCTGTTACAGCAACAATTACCCAGATGGGCACCCGCCGCAGAATCTGCCCAGGACGTCGGCGTTTGGCCGGGATTACAGCAGTCACAGGGTGTCCTTCCGTCGGAAGCGAATGGCTACCAGGGTCAGCGCGATGTTGATAGCGAAGAGCAGAATGGCAGTTGCCGAGGCTCCCGAGAGGTCAAAGTCTTGGAATGTCTTGTTGAATACACGCATGGAGAGGGTTTCCGTGCCGCCGAGCGGGCCGCCTCGCGTAATGACCAGGATGATGGTCACCATCTGTACATAGAGCATGAGCAGGACGACGACGACCGAGACGATGGTGTTCCGGAGGAAGGGTAGCGTGATGTTCACGAATCCCTGCCAGGCGTTTCCCCCATCGACGCGGAGGCTCTCGTAAAGTTCATTCGGAACGGTCTGCAGGGCACCCAGGAACAGAACCATGGCCTGAGGATAGGACCACCATGCGGTGATGAGGGTTACAGCCACCAAGGCAGAACCGGGCGATGAGAACACGTCCGTGGGGCCGAAGCCCAAAGCCTTGGTGATAGCTGTGCCCGGACCATAGTTGGGATTAAGGAACCATAGCCAAAGGGTGCCGACGGTGGCTTGTGACATCAGCCAAGGAAGCAGGAACAGGCTTCGAACCGTCCGCTTGAAGCGGATGATCTTGTTCAGTACCGCTGCAGAGGCAAACCCCAGCGGCAGGGCGATTGCCAAGGCACCAAGTGAGAAGGCAAGAGTGGTACCGATTTGTTTTGGCAGATCCTTGTCTGAGAAGAGCTCCGTGAATGAATTCAGCCCGGAGAACTCTTTGATCTGGTAGTACGTGGTTTCGTGCAGGGCAGTCCAGGCCGTGTAGATCAGGGGCCCGACGAAAACGAAGAGGAAGACCGCTACGACCGGGACGACGTAGAGCCATACAGCGCGGTCTGTCCGGGCTAACCTGGCAGGGGGCGTGGTGCTCCGCGCCGTGCGGTGTGCTTGTGTCACTGACATGGGTTTCGCTTTCCTGGGACCAGTGCAGTTGCGTCGATGTTCCTGTCGGGAACGAGCCTCACTTGTTGGCCGCGTCCTGGGCAATCTTCATGAATTCGTCCGCTGACCGGTTGTTGAGATACAACTCCTGGCCGGCGCCGGCGAGGCCACTTGCAATGGCGATCCAGTTGTCCGGGTAGGTGTGCGGTTCGCTGTGTTCCTCAACGAACTTGCTCACATCCAGTACCGTCTTCGCTTCGGGCGTGCTGAAGTATGGCTCCTTGAAGGTCGCGGAACGAGTGGGTACGTCACCTCCGGTTGCCATCAATGCACCAGCCTTCGGTCCGGTCATGTATTCAATGAACTTCCAAGCCGCCTTGGCATGCTTGCTTCCCGCACCAATGCCAAGGGTCCAGCCGAAGGTCGATCCTGTGTTCGAACCATTCGAAGCCTTGGGAAGAGTGGCGGACTTGATGTCCGGGTTGGCCTTCTGCAGTGTCAGAAGGCGTTCTGTTCCAAGGACCGCCATAGCAACTGTGCCGTTCTGCAGGCCGTCGGTGACGGTGGAGTACTGGTCGCCGACAACGCTGTTTGACATGCCTCCGGCTTTCTTGAGCTTGACAAGGAAGTCGGCGAATTCTCTACCCTTGTCGGTGTCAAAAGCGGCTTTGCCGTCCTTATCCGAGATGTCCTGTCCCACCTCACTCATGAAGCAATCAAAAAATGTCGAGATGATCGCGGAGTTATCGACACCGGAGAAGCCCGTGCCGAACCCTGTGTAGCCAGCGGCTGCTGCTTTTCCGGCGACATCCGCCACCTGGTCCCAGGTGGTGGGGACAGCCGCTCCGATCTGCTTGAGGGTCTTGTCGTTGTAGTACAGCGTGCAGGTCCGGTAGTCGTACGGCACCGCTACCTGCTTCCCGTCCTTGTCCGCCAGCTTGTCTGCAGGGCGCAGCCAGTCTGTGACCTGCTTAGCTTCGTCCGGGAGCGGTTGATAGACCTGGGCGGCTGCAATCTGTGGGACCACCGGGGCGAACATTTTGACCACGTCGGGTGTCTGGCCCGCTGCTGCTGCCTGCGGGAGCCTGCTGATCATGTCTCCGAAGGAAACCGTTGACAACTGGACATCGATGTTGGGATTTTCTTTCTCGAAGTTCTCGATGTTTTGCTTCAGCGCCGCGGCCCGCGGATTGTTCTGGCTCGGATCCATGAAGTCCCAGTACGTCAATACCACTGGACCATCTTCTTTCTCGTTGCCTGCGTCGCCCGAGGTGCTCGAGCAGCCTGTCAGTAGTGCCGCGGTAAGGGCCACGGCGGTCAAAGTGCCTGAGCTTCTCATCATTGCGTCTCTCCTTTGAGATCGGTTGCATTTAGCTTCAGTCCGAATGAGATCGGTTGCTGAGATCGGTTGCAATAAACATAAGATGGCCGAAGGGGTCTGTCAAGGATTTATTTGATCCAGAGGCGAGGTGCTTGATGCTCTGGTGTGCCGGCTTCGCGTACATCGTCCAGACAGCGTGGGTTGTTGATCATTATGGCTCCCGCGGTCAGCACCAAAAGCCAGGCTCCGAGCATACTGAAAGAGGGCAACCAGTTATCGCCTGGTTGGTGCAGTAGACCAAAAAGCAGTGGGCCGATGCCGGCGAGGGCGTAGCCGACTCCCTGGGCGAACCCCGATAGTGCCCCCGAGCCAGCTTCCGTTCTGGTGCGTTTGTTGATCATCGTGAACGCAAAGGAATAGGCACCCTGGCCCAACCCAGCAATGACCACCCACACGACTCCAGAAGCTGGTGGAGCAAAGACGATGCCCGCGTAGCCGATGGCGAACGCGACAACGAACAGGACCGCGATGGGCATGGGGCGAGGCATTCGTGCTACCACCAGAGGCGCGATCAGACCTACAGGCAGGCCGATAATTGAATACAGCGCGAGCATAGAGCCAGCCGTTTCCCCGCTCATCCCCCGGTCGACAAAAACAGCCGGAAGCCACATCAGGGCTGCAAAGGTATTGCTTGAGCATCCGGCGAAAATTAGCGCCATACCCCAGCCGATCGAGGATCGCCAGGGCTGTATCGCGCTATCAGGTGGCGCTGGAGGGTCACGACTTATTGGCTTCGCGCTGCGCTCGGCTTTCCACTTCCCGGCAAGAACCACCAGCCAGGGCAGGGCTGCGACTGCGCTGAAGCCCGCCCAAATGCCGACTGACAACCGCCAGCCATAAAGATTGGCCAAGGGTGTGGCACATTGGGCGGCAATGGCCGTGCTGACGCCCAGGAGAGTCACGTGAAGGGCTGAGAGAAGCCCGATTCTCTTGGGAAAGAACTTCATCAGAAGCGGCGGAACCACGATGTTGACCATCCCGATGCCCAGCATGGCGATCCAGGTGAAAGCCAAAAAGACCAGGGTGGTCCAACCCACTGCGCGTCCGACCTGACCCAAGGTTGTCAGCAGGAGTGCAACTAAAAGCAGATGCTCCAGCTGGATGCGACGCACGAGCGGGAGAGCCAGAAAGCCTACTAAGGCGAAGCCGGCCGTCGGCAGCATCCCCAGCGTCCCTGTTGACACGGCATCGAGTGGAAGGTCCTCACCTATTGCGTCAAGGAGTGGGGATGCTGCCGACACCGCTTGCCTGGCACTGAAGGCGACCAGGAGAATGCCGAGAAGAACGGTGAACCGCCTTCGTAGACCTGACGTGGTGCTGGGCGGTCTCGCCTGGTGCTTCAGCTTCCGCTGACTGCGTGGCTGGCCCATTCGCGGCCGGCTTGTTCTTCTGTGGGCAAGCCGGCGGAAGCGAGAATCCGGTCCAGCAGGCGTTGCGTGTGAACGGCTTCGCGGCCAGAAGTCAGGGGTTGCCCCCTGTCGGCGACCCGGTCCAGGAAGTGGTGAACGGCGGCGGAAAACCCCAGAGTGTCGGTGGCTGTCGCCCAGCCATATGCCTCGGCGCTAAGTTCCCGTGATGTCGTGACGCCGTTGATCGTGGTGGAAACCGTTTCGGGTGCCCTGACTTCGACGGTCTTTCCGTCACCGTAGGCGTCCAGTTTTTCGTTCCAAGCTCCCGCTGTACGGGCCGCCATCAAGACGCCTGTATTCCCTGTGCTGAAGCGGATGGTTGCTGCGAGGCCGTCTTCTTCCCAAGGGTCCTCACCGGCGGCGTGGGCGGCGACGTGTTCAGGCTCGCCGCCGCAGTACCAGCGGAGGAGATCGACCATGTGAATGGCGTTCTCGAACGTCGCGCGGTATTCAGATCCGGGGCGGTTTTTCTGGGCGACGCAGAAGGTGGCGCCGTTGGTTCCGAAAATTTCCCTGCCGGCTGTATAGACGGGCGCATAGCGGCGGTTGAAGTCGACCATGAGCACCCGACCGCGTTCGTCGGCGAGATCTGCAAGGCGTTCTGCCTCATCGGTTGCCGGGGCCAATGGCTTTTCACAGAACACGTCGACGTCACGATTAAGGCACAGTTGGACGGCATGGGCGTGCTCTGCGCGTGGTGTCAGTACAAAGACAGCGTCCAGTTCCTGCGAGGCCAACATGTCCTCCACGGTCTTAAAAGCGGAGTTGAAGCCCCAGCGCCGCACCAGACCGCTGGGATCTTCACGCCGGGAGACGAGGGCTGCTAATTCGACGTCGTCGCGTTGTACGAGCGTGGGTAATTGGGCGATGGTGGCGATATTGCCCGCGCCGACAACTCCGACGCGGAGACGATTCGTGTTCATCGGGCGTTCCTTACTTCAGAGAGATCAGAGAGCATTGAGCGCAGGACTGCGGCGGATTGGCGGAATCCATCTTCGGGCGCAGGGAGGTCTTGGGGGTGCCACCGGTATTCAAGCTCGATGCTCAGCACATCGTCGTAGCCGTGCTGCAGCAACGTGGCGAGGATTTGGGACCAGGGAACCACGCCGCTTCCCACGACGCGGGAGCGGACCGCCCGCTCGGAAGCGTTGACTCGGGCTGTTTCAGTGGCGCGGAAGGTGGCATTGGGATCGGTGAAGACGAGGTCCTTTACGTGGACGTGACTTATCAGATCGCCTTGGATTGCAAAGGCTTCTTCGTAGTTTTCGTCGTGCGTGAATGTCAGGTTGGCCTGGTCATAGAGAACCCGGACAGCAGGATGGGCGATTTCCCGGACCAATGCAGCGGTGTCCGCAGCGGTCTGGGTCATAGTGCCGAAGTGGTTTTCAACGCAAAGGCGAACCCCTGCCTGGCCTGCTTCAGGCGCGAGGGTCTCCAAGGCTTCACGCAGTTTTGCCCATCGTGCCGCGTGATCGTTGTCACCGGGGTGCCAGGAACCTGCATAAACACGGACCCGGTCGGCGCCGAGCAGGTGTGCGGTCTCTATGGCGCCGCGGAATTCGTCGACTGCTTTGCGCCATTCCACGGCGTCCAGGGCATTGATGGCGGTGGTGTATGGCGTCAGACCCACTATGGGCACACCTGCGCCTTCGGCCGCTTTCAGTGCCTCCATCGCGGCGCGATGGTCACCCAAAGGCAACCCGGACTTGTAGTCATCCTGGTAGATGACTTCGGCGGCATCGAGCCCCACCGATCGGAAGAGATTAATTGCTTGGGGAACCGTGTGGTCCGGGGTGCCTAGTGTGTGACCAGCTAGCCGCATGGTTTCATGTCCTTTCTGACGTCTTTCTTGTTGCTGCCCAGTCCGCGGGACCGACCAGCCGGGGTGGGTCTGCGACGCGGGACCGATCCACGATCTCCATCAGCAGCCCCCAAGGGGTAATGAAGTAGGTCCAGCGGTTGCCGGATACACGAGGGCTGTCACCTGCGACTTCCTTGCGTTCCCCGAGCACGCGTACCCCTGGTGTTTCCTGAAGCACTTCGATGGCTCCATCGACGTCGTCCACGACGAAGCACAGGTGGTGTCCCCCGGCGTCGCAATGACGCGGTGGCGTCTCGCGCCGCTCAGCGCTGCTCCACTCGAAGAGCTCGATGTTGAGGTTCGGAGGCAGTCTCAGCATGGCGAGTGTGAGCTTGGCATCTGCCGGGACTTCGAAGTTCGTGGGCATAAAATCTTCGTCGGGCCCGCGTTCGGAGCGGTATAGCTCTTCAGCTCCGAGCACTTCGACGAAGAACCGAACGCCCTCGTCAAGGTTTGGAACCGTCAGTCCCACGTGGTCCGTGTACTGGAGTCCCGGCAGACGCCGGAGCGTCGACTCCCCTGCCGCACTCATTTTCGAGGTCCCGAGGTGGAACCGCGCACCAGAAGCTCAGGTTCAAGGACGATGTGGTCCACGGAGCCGTCAACATTCTGCTTTTCTGCCAATTCGATCGCGATATGTCCCATGTCGGCGATGGGCTGCCGCACTGTTGTCAGGGGAGGGTTGAAGCGCGCACCGAGAGCGAGCCCATCGAACCCGATGACCGACACGTCGTCCGGTACCCGCAGGCCGCTCCGACCGAGTTCCGAGATCACTGCAAAGGCCACCATGTCGTTGGCCGCGATGATAGCCGTCGGCGGATTGTCCATCTGCAGGAAGTGCTCTGCCCCGCGCGTTCCCGCATCCAGGTCTGACCCGCTGTCCAGCACCACGGGCGCGCTGCCGCTTTGGGCGGTGAGCTCCAGATAGGCGTCCATACGGTCTTGGGCCGTATGTGTCCCGGCGATACCGGAAACGTAGCCGATCGAGGTGTGCCCCAAGGCATGCAAATGGTCCAACGCCAGCATGATTCCTTTGCGGCTGTCGACGGTGACCGTAGGAACGGAGTCGTCACCTTCCACGCGGTCGATCACCACCACCTTATGGCCGAAGGCAAAACGCTTCAGGGCTTCGGAATCCACCTTCGTGGAGGGCGCCACAATCCCGAACGGGGCATACATCGCCTGCATCGCTGTGAAGTATCCATCGGTCTTGGCCGGGTCGCCGTTGGTGACGCAGAGCATGAGTTGGTAGCCGCGCTCGTCAGCTGCCTGTGTCATTGTCTTGGCAAGTTCTGCGAAGAACGGGTTCGTAATGTCAGGGACAATCAGAGGAATGATGGTGCTGGTCTTTCGACGGAGCGCTTGCGCCAGCGGACTCATGGTGTAGCCGAGTGCCTCGGCGACCCGGAGGATGTGCTCGCGTGTTTCACTCTTCACCGCCTCAGGGCGTGAGAACGCCCGGGAGACTGTTGACCGGTGGACACCGGCAGCTTTTGCAACGACGTCGATACTCAGGTCAGGCATGTTCATTTCCTCCGTGCTGGTCGTCATAGGCCCGCCAAATGGGCCGCATGACATTCTCGAGCTGGGCCAGCGTGGGCAAGCCCCGGAATCCATCATCCAGTGTCCGTGCGACACTCCGCACGAAGGGGTCGTAGAGCGGGTCGCTGTCCACATCGATCTTGTCGGATTCCGTGGTGCCGTCCAGGGCCGTGAAGGTAGCTGTGCCGTCTGAATCGACGGACGCGAATCCCGCTTCTCCGACCGAAGTGAAGCTGCAGTAGCGCTTGAACGGGGAGCCGGGGAATGCGTAGCCCACCTCAACAATGGCTTCGCGTCCGGCCGGCGTGGTGATGATCAAAGTGGCATGATCCTCAACAGCCTGGTCATGAAGGACCGAGGAGAGCCGGGACTGGATATGTGCCACTGACTCATCGCAGCCCTGAAGGAACAGATCAACGAAATGTGGACCGAGGTTGGCCAAGCATCCTCCGCCAGCCTTGATGGGGTCGAGCATCCAGGGGTTTGCGTTGGAGAGATACCGGGATGGTGGTCCTGCGATGAAAGATGTTCGCTGGTACGTCGGTCGTCCAGCTTTAGCCAGCCATCGGTCGGTCGGGCCGCCCCGCTGGACCAAGGGTACTGTGGCGGGCACGCCAGCTGCCTCGGCGGCCTTACGTACGGCAGAAAGTTGGGCAAGTGAAGTTCCCAGCGGCTTTTCCACCACGAACGGAATACCCCGTTCTATCAGGGCAAAACACTTCTCCGCCATGCCATCGTGGGGGCCAAAGACATAGGCAAGGCCAACATCGGGAAGGTCCACTAGCTTCTGCCAGTCAGCCTCCACCGGTGCTCCCCAGCCGTCGGCAAGTCCTTGGACGATGGACACGTCCTCGTCACTGACTCCGAGGACGTTGTGCTCGTCGCCAATGGCCTGCGCATAAAGCGGAACGTGCCAATGGGAAGCACCAAGAATGATTGTGCGCACATGAGTCAACCGCAATACCCCCTTGTATGAGATCGGTTGCTGAGATCGGTTGCAATAACAGTATGGATGGTGGGAGAGTTTGTCAACGGAACATCAACACGAGCCGGGCTGCTCAAGACCAGGACGCTTCCCGTCCGGAAAGAAGCCAGCATGCAAAAGAAACTTCGCACCCTGCAAACCATCGACGAATCCGGGGCCGTACTCATCGTGCGACTCGAGAACGCCGAACTCGCCGAACGCGTGGCGGAAGCCGCTATCGAAGGAGGCTTCAAAGCCCTCGAAATCACGCTTTCCATTCCCGGCGCCGTAGACGTCATTCGACGACTCGCCGCCAAGCATGGGCCCACCGGCGTGGCAGTCGGCGCCGGGACCGTGTTGGATGAGCATTCAGCCTACGAGTGCATCCGCGCCGGCGCAGAGTTCTTGGTCAGCCCGCAGTTGAACCCTGCGATGATCCGCACAGCCAACCGATACCAAATACCAACAATCAGTGGGGCTTACACACCGACTGAGCTAGTGGAAACAGCAGAAGCGGGTGCGGATATCCTCAAGCTCTTCCCCACCGAGGCTGGCGGCATTGCCTATGCGAAGTCTGTGCTGGCGCCGCTGGCCCATCTGCCGATCATGCCCGCAGGTGGCGTGACACTGGAAAACGTCGGCGAATGGTTCGCGGCGGGCGTGGCGGGCGTCGGTGTGGGCAGCTACGTGACAAAGGCATGGCAGCCGGACGGCGACTTTACCCGCGTCACGAAAGCTGCCGAGGAATTCCTGTCAGCAGTGGCAGAGGCCCGCCGATAATGTCTCCGGGTGTCTTCATTGTTATCGGACCGGCCGGCTCGGGAAAAACGACGGTTGCCCAGCAAACAGCAAAGGAACAGGAAGCGGCATACCTGGACAAGGACCGGGTATGTGGCCGCTTCGTTGAATTCGCGCTGACCGCGACCGGGCACGATCCCACCGACCGCGAGTCCAACGACTACTATCGCGACAACCTGCTGCCCCTTGAGTACGAAACCCTCATGGATGTGGCGGGCGTGAACCTACGCCTCGGCCGGTCAGTGGTCCTTGATGCTCCCTTTGGAGCCTACTTCGGAGAAGCAGATTATTTGACCCGTGCTGCAGAAAACTTTCTGTGGCCCTCGTGCGAGATCACAGTCATCCGAGTGCGGGTACGTCAGGAAGTTCTCCGCGAACGGCTCACCCACCGCGGACTGGAGCGCGACCAGTGGAAACTCGCCCATTGGGATGAATACTGGTCTGCGTACGGCAGCTTGGAGTGCGCCTGGTCCGGAGTGCAATTCCTGGACTTCAACAACGAAGCGCCTCTTTCCATTGAGGCTGAGTAAACCGACCTTCGGCCTACACGCGCCACAAGTAAAACGTTGACAAGCATCACATTCAGTCCGTAAGGTTGATTGCAACCGATCTCAGCAACCGATCTCATTTGCGTTTCCCAGGTAAGAACCGCTGGAAACGCAAAGCCTTGAAGAGTTCGCGTACCGGCCCCATGCTTGGCATTAAGCGCCCATATCGCAGTCGGCCGCCTCGCCGATGCCCCGGATCGAAACCCTATCCTCCCTGGAACCCAAATATGGAGAGTTCAATGAAGACCTCAAAAGAAGCGCTGGACAGTCCAGGCTCTTCGGAATTTCCCGAAGCGTCCGAGCCGCCCCGCCGCCGCGTCAACCTGATCGCAGGTACCATCGGCCACTTTGTGGAGTGGTACGACTGGTACATCTACGGGCTGCTCGCAGCAGTATTTTCGTCGCAGATCTTTCCGAGTGACTCTGCGTTCGCATCCCTCGTGGCAGCCCTTCTCACTTACGCGGTGGGGTTTGTGGTTCGGCCTCTTAGCGGCATCATCATCTCGCCGCTGGCAGATCGTTTCGGCCGACGGCTTATTCTGACACTGTCCATCTCCGGGATGGCCCTCGGAGCCCTGATCATCGGCCTTACGCCGTCCTTTGGAACCATCGGCTACGCCGCCCCAATTCTCTTCTTGGTTGCGCGCATCCTGCAAGGAATCTCCGCCGGCACCGAGCAGCAGAGCGCCATCGCGTTCATGGTCGAACACGCTCCTGCAAACCGCAGGGGTCTCTTCGGTTCGTTTTCCAACATGGCAAGCGGCCTCGCAACTCTCGCAGCGACTGGTGCTGCGGCTATGGTCACTTCAGCCTTCTCCCCCGATGAACTGGCTGCGTGGGGTTGGCGCATTCCGTTCGTCATTGGCGGTGCGCTCGGAGTAGTCGGTCTCATTCTGCGCGCCCGTTCGGATGAAACCCCTGAATTTGAAGCAAGTGCCGCCGTCGATCAAAAGTCTGCACCGGCGCGTCTGCGGGATCTCCTGCGCGATCATCCAAAGGCCCTGCTGCAGACGGCAGCCCTTTCTGCCCCCGCAGTGGCGTACTACACATGGGCGACCTTCCTGCCCACTTACGCCAAACTCACGACTGGCCGGGACCTCGCCTCAACGCTTGCAGGAAGTGTCATCGGACTTGCATTACTCGTGATCATCGTGCCAATTTGTGGTTATCTTTCCGACCGTCTCGGCCGCCGCAAGATCTTCCCCATCATCGGCGCCATCGGCATGATCGCACTGTTCTACCCCTTGCTTTTGCTGTTGAACCAGCCAGGGTTCGGCGTTTACGTTTTGGTTTCAGCTTCAGGCTGGGTGGTCCTTGGTATCTGGCAGTCGGTCTACCCGACGATTCAGGCAGAACTGTTTCCTGCATCCGTCCGGGTGTCCGGCATCGGGTTCTCTCACCAGATCGTGATTGCCATCTTCGGCGGGACCGCACCACTGGTCGCTGCTGCCTTCGTTGGCGCCGGACAGCCAATGTTCGTCGCCTACTACATGATCGCGATAGTCGCCCTATGCCTCATCGTGTACTTCACGCTGCCCGAGACCGGCAGCAGGGGAAAACGTGCCACCGTCGCACCGGCAGACCCCGAAGTATTGGAGGGTGAGCACCTTGTTTCGACGACTGCGCCGGCCGCGGTCCGGACGAAGAGTTCAGGGATGTAGATCCCGGGCGATTCACTCGGCAGAGCCCTCGACCGAAACCGGTCGGGGGCTCTCCCTCTGTGGCGCTGACCCCACCAGGTCAGTCGATTGCGAAGACGAGCAGGGAGCCTGTGGCGGTAGCTACGAGCTTGCCCTTGGCGTCAGTGACAGTGCCGTCCGCGAAGGCAACGCGATTGCCAGGCTTCGATACAACGCCTACACAGGTCAATGGGCCGCTGTCAGCCTGCACCGAGCGTAGGTAGTTCACCTTAATCTCTATGGAGGTGTAACCCTGGCCTTGGGGAAGGGTTGTCTGCACGGCGCAACCAAGGGCGGAATCGAGCAGGGTGCAGAGGAGCCCGCCGTGAACCGAGCCGATTGGGTTGTAATGGGACTCGTCGGGATGACAGGTAAAGGTGACAGTGCCCAGTGCCGCATCCACCAGGGTCATGTTCAGTAGTTCGCCCATCGGTGGGGGTGGCAGTTTTTTGCCCATCATTGAGTGCAGGTATTCCAGGCCGCTCATGCCGGGCATGGCGGCCGCGCCAATGGCTGGATCGTCCCACGCTACGACTCGTTTACGCTCACTCACAACTGCTCCTCTTGTTCGCTTCAGCTACCTACCGCTATGGGAGCCCGTACGGCATTGCCCCATTCGGTCCAGGAACCGTCGTAGTTCCTCACCCGGTCCATACCCAGCAGGAAAGTCAGGGCGAACCAGGAATGGCTTGAGCGCTCACCAATACGGCAGTATGTGATAACTTGATCGTCCGCTTTCAGGCCTATTTCTTGGAAGTAGATCTGCTCCAGTTCCCTCCGCGGCCTGAACGTTCCATTATCCGAAACAGCCCGCGCCCACGGCACATTGCGTGCTCCAGGGATATGCCCGCCACGGAGGACCCCCTCCTGCGGGTAATCGGGAATTGAAGTCCGCTCGCCGGTGTACTCCTCGGGGCTGCGGATGTCGATGAGGGATAGGCCGAGGTGTTCCTGGACGTCCTCCTTGAACGCCCGGATGGACGAGTCATCGCGCGTGACTACCGGATAGGACGTTGCGCTCCTTGCCGGCGGCAGCGAAGTCTCGAGGGGACGCCCTTCGGAGATCCACGTTTCCCGCCCGCCATCGAGCAAGCGGACGTCAGGATGGCCAAAGAGACGGAACACCCAGAGGGTATAGGCTGCCCACCAGTTGTGCTTGTCACCATAAATGACAACGGTGCTGTCCCGCGAAATACCTTTGGACATCATTAGATTGGCAAATTCCTGCCCCGCCAAATAGTCGCGAATAACAGGGTCGTTCAGATCTGTATGCCAGTCAATTTTAACGGCCGACGGAATATGGCCCAGTTCATAAAGCAGCGGGTCCTCGTCAGACTCCACGATGACCAGTCTGTCATCAGCCATGTGCCGTACAAGCCATTCAGCCGTAACCAGCCTGTCAGGATGCGCGTACTCGGTGATTCGGGCGGAATTGTCCGCAGGTAAAGCTTGCATTGAGGTCCTTAGTGGGGTTAATAGCCCGGTCAGCGAAAAGACCCCTCCTGCACATTGTTCACGAACGAACAGAAATGGGAGTCAATTCACGAGCTTTGATTCAAGTTTTCGTGCTCGGTGCGCCCGGAGATTCGCCGGGTTTCCACAAATTCTTACGTCATGCCACACGCCGCTGTTGTTGCGGGAGCGATCAAAGAACGCAACCCTGCATTTTTCGCTGCGGCATAGTTTGAGCCGATGCCAGGTCCCTGCGAGTTGGGCCTGGAAGATCTCCGTCATAGCCAGGGATTCAATGTGCCCGGCTCCGGCTCCCTGCGGTTCAGCCTGGATCTCGCCATTGGACTTGAGCCTCAAGGAGGTGGCGGTCGTCCAGACTGTGGGCAAGGCGTCAATGTCGGAACGAACGACGGCGTCCGGGTCGCCTCCGGCGTTTAGCGTGCCCGCAAGTTCATCACGAAAGTACCGCAGGTGTTCCAGGTCGCGTTCCGTAAGTTTGACTTCGACATAACGCCGTCCGGTGGCCAGTGCCCACTGTTTCAGACCAGCATCCAGCCAATCCTGGGCGAGCCCGAGATCAAGCAACAAATCGGTCCTTCGCGGCTTTCCAGCCGATTTCGTGTTGAGCAGGTCATGCACAAAACCCAGCCCTCCGGGAGCACTTTCCATGTCATAGCGTTGCGTCGCGTTCCAGTCGCTCACTGCATCCCCTCTCGCCAACTTCCAGGGCACCCTTGGCCATCCACCATGTTAAGTGCGATTAGCGGCCTTGAAATTCCAACACCGGGCGCGGCCGTCCCGCTTCCAGTGCCTCCACGGCCGATTTCAGCCCGGCCTGGGTGTCTTCGCGTTCAAACAACGGCATGGCGATATCGAACATCGCTTGGTCTGCCGCAGCGACGCCGCCCAACGACCAGGTTCTCAGGAGCGCCTTATGCGCAGCGTATGCCTGTGTAGCTCCAGTGGCGATCCGCTGGGCAAACGCCAAGACTTCCTCCCGGAGCTTGTCATCGGAAACGACGCGGTTCACCACTCCTGCTCGGTTCATTTCAGAAGCGGATACTTTCTCCGAAGTCATCGCCCATTCTGCTGCCCGGGTCTTGCCTGCCCTTTCGGCAACGCGATAGATGCCACCCAAGAGGGTGACGATGCCAAGAGTTTGCTCCGGATGCCCGAACTCCGCTGATTCTGCTGCGAAAATGAGGTCGGCCCGCAGGGCGAGTTCAAACCCTCCTCCAAAGCAAAGGCCCTGAACTTCGGCAATCACCGGCATCGGCAGCAACTCCAACTGGTTGAAGACTGACATGTAGCGCTCAAACAAGGCACGCAACTCCCGCGTTTCCGCACCCGGCCACGTCATGATGTCGCCTCCGAAACTGAAGTCGGCGCCTTCAGCCCGAATGATGACCACACGGGCGTCGCTACTGCCTATCACGGTCACAGCTTCGGAAAGCTCGTCCGCCATCTGAAGGTCGATCCGGTTCTGGGGCGGATTGTCCAGGATGATGGTGGCAATCTGGTCCTGGACCGTAAACGTAAGGTGGGTCATTGGCATAAGCCCTTTCGCTAGGAAGTAGTTGCGAACCAGCTGAATCCGAAGGAATCAGTCGGCGGAGTAGAAACGGGATTCATCGCCCACGGACTTCCCGAGGCGTTTCCCCAGTTCAGCCGAAAACCGGAGCGCTGCGTCAAGCGGGCGATGGTGGATGGCAGCCGAGACGATCTGGCCGGCTTCGTCTTTGGTGAGGATAGTGACTCCGTCGATCTTGAGACCACTGAACGCGGTGGCCTGCCATTCAAGGTAAGTGCGCGGCCCATTGACGGTTTGATGGGTGAACTCCAGCGATTCGTAAATAGAGCTGGCTGCGCTCATTACCGCTTTCACGTTCTCCCGGCCGGTGATGGGCGATCGGATAACGGAAGCCTCAAGCACCACGTCGCGGTGGAAGGCCTCGCCAAAGTCGTCAGCGGATTTGCTGGCAAAAGCGTTGATCCAGCCTTGGGCGTCTCCTCCGCCAGACGTAGTGGCAGATGCTTCAGAAACTTCTTTGAGGAATCGGCCGATGAAACCGGCCACGTTCTGAGGCTGCTCGACGTGAGGCCAGTGGCCCGCCCCGCTGAGTACTTCCTCCTTGACGTGCCGGAATCGCGGGGCGACAGCTGAAGAGATCAGCTCGGCGGTCGCGAACGGGTCTGCTTCACCGCGGATTATTAACACTGGTGAGCTAAATTCGCTCTCCGCAGGGGCGTTCGGAATCCCTTCGTTCCAGCAGTCCACGAGGTGGGTCACGACTTCCGGACGGATGCGGCCCCCTATGTAGGTGAGCTTGTCCAACCCGAACTCGTTCAACCCGCCGCCGAGGTACTGCCGGATCCCTCGTTGGGCTGCTGCATCTCCACCCAGATGCCGGAAAGGACCAACAGCTTCCTCAGGAAGGTGTGTCCCCGCTAAAGGCACCGGGGTAACAAATACAGCACCCACCACTTTGTCTGGATGGCGGACCCCAACTAGTTCGGCTACGAGCGTTGCCATGCTCTGCGCGACGACCACGACGGGCCTGTCCAGACCCGCCACGACGCGAGCGACGTCGTCGGCGTATCGCTCCAGGCTGTAGGGGCCTTCGTCCCCGCTCCGGTCCCCCATCCCTGCCAGGTCCAGCCTCAGAAACTGGGCGTTCGCGGTGGCGAGTTCGGAGACGACGTCGTCCCAGACACTCTGGTCATCCAGGAATCCGTGGATGAAAAGTACGGCCACATCGCCGCTGCCAGTGGTTGTCAACGAGGGGTCCTGCTTCTGCAACTGCTCCATTACAGTGCTCATCTACTGCTCCTTGGTGAGGGTCGAGCCGGATGGGGACCAGGCTGCTGTATTGATGGGTGACCAGTCGCTCGGCTGACCGTCCAGCCGTGCCATGCGTTGCTTGTGCTTGGACTTGAGGAGTTCATCCTCAAGCGGCGTGGTAAACACGTTTTCAACCAGGGTGTACTCAGCCGCCAACCGCCCGACGGCGGTAACTGCTGCCGTATCAATCCGGCCTCGTTCCAGGTAAAGCTCGTCTTTGACGTGGAAACGGACAACTTCGCCCCAGACCACGTGATCGTTCATCTCGCCCACAGGGATGATGCGGTTAACGATGCATTCCATTGCGATGGGAGCGTCTTTGATCCTGGGCGCAGACACGGCTTGTGAAGCCTCTTTTTCCAGCCCCACTGCCTCAAACTCGTCGATGCCCGAGGGAAATTCGAAGGCGGAGGAGTGCAGGGCGTCTGCCTGTGGAAGGGTCGCCACGTTCACCACAAAGTTTCCCGTTTCGCGAATGTTGACGAAGGTGTCCTTGAGGGTCTTCCCGTCTGAGCGCGGCTGCAGCGAGATCGACACCATGGGCGGCTTTCGCCCCACCGCCGTGAAGAAGGAAATGGGCGCAAGATTGGCCACTCCGTCGGGTGAGACGGTGCTCACCCAGGCGATGGCCCTGGGAATGATGCTTCCGATGAGGAGTTTGTAGGAGTCGACGGCGTCGAGATCCGCACTATTGATGATCATGGAGAGCCTTTATCTTTCCTTGTCAGTGTGGGGGCGTTCCTTAGAAGAAACGCGACCTGAGGCTGCATCGGCGCGGCCTGCGGTGGTGGGAAGTTTTGGAGCCTAGTGAAAGGCAGCTGAAGTAAGCGTATCCGCTTTACCTATTTCAGACAAGAGTGTTGATTGAGAATTCGAAAACGCCTTGGGTGCCGCAACCGCGCGGGGGGCGGGGCGGCGGCTATCGCTCCAGAACGACAGCAAGGCCTTGCCCGACGCCGATGCAAATGGCAGCGACTCCAACACCGCCTCCACGGCGCTTCAGCTCGCGCGCCAGGTGTATGAGAATGCGGGAGCCGGACGCCCCCAGCGGGTGGCCCAGCGCCAAGGCTCCACCATGGATATTCACTTTCTCCGGGTCCAGGTCAGGCCAAAGCCGCAGGCACGCAAGGCTTTGGGCGGCAAACGCTTCGTTGAGCTCGACGACGTCGACGTCTGCCCAGGTCTTGCCTGCCCGGGCAAGCGCCTGATTCGCAGCCTCCACAGGGGCAATGCCGAAAACGTTCGGATCGTTGCCGGCCACCCCACGTGAAACGATGCGAGCCAGAGGTTCCGTTTCGAGGGCACCTTCACGGCCGATGAGCATGGCCGCCGCCCCATCATTGAGCGGAGAGGAATTACCCGCCGTTACCGAGCCACCGTCGCGGAACGCCGGCTCCAAGCCAGCCAGGGCCACCTCGGAGGTGCCGGGTCGCACGCCCTCATCGGTGAGGAGCGTCGAATCCGGATGGGGCACGACTTCGTCGTCGTAGATGCCCTCGGACCAGGCCTTGGCAGCCAAGGTGTGGCTTCTCACGGCAAACTGGTCTTGCTCGGTCCTTGATATGCCAAACTTGTCGGCCAGGATTTCAGCCGTCTCGCCATTGGAGATAGTCCAGGCCTCGTTCATCCGGGGGTTGACCATACGCCAGCCCAGCGTCGAACTGTGCAGGGTTTCAGGGCCAGCGGGATACGCCCTCTCGGGTTTTCCCAGGATCCAGGGCGCCCTGCTCATCGACTCAACACCCCCGGCAACAATCAGGTCGGCATCTCCGATTTCCACAGCGCGGCTTGCCTGGATGGCAGCCTCAAGTCCAGAGCCGCACAGTCGATTGACCGTGACGCCAGGTACCGACGTCGGAAGCCCGGCGAGCAGCGCAGCCATGCGCGCCACATTGCGGTTATCCTCCCCAGCACCATTGGCGTTGCCCAGGATCACCTCGTTAATCCTGTCCGCTTCCAGCCCGGGCTGCCTGCCCACCACTTCGCGGACCACATGGGAGGCCAAATCGTCAGGACGAACGCCAGCCAATGACTTACCGAATTTTCCGAAGGGGGTTCGGATCCCGTCGTAGATGAAGCTGCTTGCCATGCTTCTGCCTTTCGTCGTGCATCGGGGAAGGAAATCTGGAATGGGTAGCCGGCACGCGGCCGTGAAAGGAGCATACGCCAAAAAATCGTTGCAGGACATAGTCTAAAGCTGTACGCTTATTTCACGTCTTTACCCCCTTTACTCACACCTCACAAATTCCCCGCGGCGCGCGGCGTTGCTCCCGCGGCTTCACCCTGCCCGTCCAGGGGCGCTGGAAAGAAAAGAGAGACTCATGGCAGAACGACTGGATGTTGAATTCACGGCCGATGGGGGCATCACGCTCCGTGCTTGGCTCTACATCCCGGATGGGCCAGGGCCTCATCCCGCCATCACCATGGCACACGGCTATGCCGGAACCCGAGCTCATCGCCTCGACGCATACGCCTCCCGCTTTGCTGCCAACGGATTCGTGGTCCTGGTCCACGACCACCGCAATTTCGGCGCGAGTGATGGCGAACTTCGTCATGACATCAATCCCTGGCAGCAGATCAAGGACTGGCGCCGGGCGGTAACCTATCTCGAAGGCAGGCCCGAAGTGGACCCCTCGCGCATAGGCCTCTGGGGGTCCAGCTACTCCGGCGGGCACGCGCTTGTTTTGGGGGCCACGGAAGGACGGCTCAAAGCAGTGGTGTCCCAGGTGCCCGCCATTAACGGCCATGTGGCCGGCTCCCGGAGGGCAGTGGGCGATGCCAGGACGGCGCTGGAACAGTCCTTCATCGACGACGAACGGGACCAAGCCGCCGGCAAGGCACCCAGGATGATCGCAGTGGTAAGCAGTGATCCAAATCAGCCTGCCGCGTACCGGCTTCCCTCCGCCCTGCGCTTCTACACGCAACCCGGTCCGGAAGAATACGGCTGGGACAACACCGTCACCTTGCAATCCACCCGGGCAGCGCGCCTGTACGAACCGGGAGTCTGGGCCTCAAGGGTGTCCCCGAAGCCGCTGCTCTTCATCGTGGCCGCTGACGATGAACTGACCGGCACGGACCTGGCCCTCGAGGCCTACGAACAGGCCCAGGAGCCCAAATCACTCGTGATGCTTCCGGGCGGCCACTTCGAGCCGTACGTAGAAAACTTCGAAGAATCAAGTTCCGCCGCCCTCGACTGGTTCTTGCTACACCTCTAACCACCACAAGCTTCAGGGAAAGTGACGCATACTATGGCACCCACAACCGAGCTGGTTTACGACGTCTTTGTCTCCGGCACCCTGCCTCAAACGGGACGAGGCACACTTCCCAACGGTGACCCCCGCATCTGGTCCCCGCTATCCTCCACGCTGATCTCCGGACAGGAGAACGCGGTGCTGGTTGACCCGCCCATGACGGTGGACCAGACAACGAGGGTCGGGGACTGGATTGAGGCCTCAGGGAGGACACTTAGCCACATCTACATCACCCACGGCCATGGCGACCACTGGTTCGGCGCAGGTCCCCTGGCCGAGCGGTTTCCGGGGGTTACAGTACTGGCAACCCCGGGCACGCTCCAGGAAATGGCCATGCACGGCTCCCCGGAGTTCCGTTCCTCCTTCTGGGACTCGATCTTCCCCGACCAGATTCCGCCCACCACAACAGTGACCCAGCCGGTGGACAATGGGTCGTTTGAACTTGAGGGTCATGAACTGCAGATCATTGAAGCGGGCCATACCGACACCGACAACACCACCATGCTCTTCGTTCCCTCCATCGGGCTCCTGGTAGCCGGGGACGCCGTCTATAACGGGGTCCACCCCTATCTGACCGAGTCCCAGGACGGGGGTCTGGAAGCCTGGCTGCGGGCGATTGATATCGCGGAAAGCCTCGATCCGAAGTTCGTTGTGGCCGGCCACAAGAATCCCGCAGTGCCCGATCTGCCCGGACAGATCCAAGAGACCCGCAGGTACCTTTTGGACGCATCAAAGCTCCTGGCCGAGCAACCAACGCCGGAGGAGTTCTTCTCCGCAATGCTTGCGCTTCATCCTGATCGGATAAACCCGGGTGCATTGTGGGGTGCGGCCATGAAACTGCTCAGTTGACCAGCAGACAGGCGCCCACGATAGGGCGCGTTGCGACGACTTCGGAAGCTCAGTTGCCCGATCTCGTCACTGAACCACCGCCTCCCCTCGCTGAACCTCCCCCAAAGCCTCCGTCGCACCCGTTCAACCTGTTTGCCATTCCCCTGGGCATCACTGGGCTGGGAGGCGCCTGGCAGGCGGCACGCCTGACACTTCGTGCTCCCGCATGGCCAGCGGAGGTCTTTTACGGGATAAGTGCCGGCATCTGGTCCATCCTGCTTATCCGGTATCTGGCAAAAAGTTTCCGATACGGGTCCAAGGGACACTTCGACAAAGAACTAAGGCACCCCGGAAACGGCCCGTCAGCGTCGTTCATTCCCCTGGTGGGCATCCTCCTGAGCAGTCACTACATCGAATACAACAAGACGTTTTGGTCCCTGCTGTGCCTGTGCTTCATCATCGCTCTCACGCTGCTCGGAGCAAGACTTCTGGCCCACTGGGTGACCGGAGGAGTGACTCTGGAATGGGTCCACCCGGGTTACCTGCTTCCCGTTGCCGCAGGTCCCTTCATCGCCAGCATCGGCTTCTCCACCATGGGTTTGCCCCAAGCAGCGATCGCCGCGTGGGGAACCGGCGCTTTTTTCTGGCTGGTGATGGGAACGGTGGTGACGGTGCGCTTCATGGCGGGGATTGAGATGCCGGACGAGTTGAAGCCCGTCTTGGCCGCGTATGTGGCCGCCCCCGCAACGGCCTGCGTTGCCTGGATAGTCATCCGCCCGGAGGGTTCCGGAATCATCCAGACAGGACTCACGGGAATCCTCCTCATGATGATTCTGATGCAGGTGGTTCTGATTCCCCAGTACGCCAGCCTGCCGTTTTCGTTGACGTTCTGGATCTTCACCTTCCCGGTGTCAACGTCGGCGAACTACGGCATCCGGTGGCTCAAGACCGTCGACGTCGCCGGCTCGGAACTCATCTCCTGGGCCCTCTTGGGCCTTGCCACGGCTTTTGTTCTTGGCACCGGAATACGGACACTCATTCACGGTTCGCCAGCCAAGAAAGAGCGCTGACGCTTCCGCATAGGCGTGACCACAGCAAGTCCGCGCGGAGGCGCCCAACTGGATGTTCGACGTCGGGCGCTTGAGTTCTGGGAATGGTTGCGGCGCGCAGGGGCGACAAGGAAGGACCTTCGGGTGGAGCGGGACTTGTAGAGAGTCCAGCTCCACTCGGAGGTCTTTTCCGTGTTCAGGGCACTCGCCGCGAGGGCATGACCGTGGCGCGGGAGCATCGGGCCCTGAGCAGCTCGGCGCGGGATGCCAATTGCTTCTCCAGTCGGCGCCTGCCGGAGGCGCTGCCAGCGAACTGCGCCGGAAGGTGCGACAGCACCCGTTCGGAAGTCAGCGAACCTTGCCACCGGCTGACTCGGCAAACAGCGGAGCCACCTTGCTCCGGAGCAGGAGCAAGGTGGCTCGGATTGGGACTATTTATCGCTGACGTCCTGTGTGACCCTTATGCGTCCGAACGTGAACGGCGCATGGTCATCGCCCTGACTGCCCCCACGGCTGCAGCTCCGGCCAGGAGTGGAATGGCCAGGGCGAAGAAGATCTGGTCCACGCCCCATCCCGCACCCAGCATCACGCCACCCAGCACACCGCTGACGATGGAGCCGGCCTTGCCGAAGCTGTGCATCCATGACACGCCGGTTGCGCGGGCTTCAGTGGGGAAAACGGATGTGCTCAGTGCGTTCATACCGCTGTTGGCACCCACCAGCACAACGCCGATGGTGAAGCCCAGAACCAGCAGCAGGGGCAAGGTCAGATTGACTGATGCCAGGATCCAGGCCGCTCCGGCGGCCAGCGTGAAGGCCGCACCGAGGGATACATATTTGCCCAGCTTCTCCATGGCAAACCCGATAGCCAAGGCTCCGATCACACCGCCGATGCCGAACATCGAAACCACATTGCCTGTGCCCGCGGCGTCGATATGAAGTTGCTTGACGATCAGCGGCAGGTAGTTCAGGAACATATAAACCACTGCGGCGCAGATGAAGTAGCAAAGCCAGATGAGCAGCGATACCACCACAAGTTTCTTGGACAGTACGGCCCTGACACCTCCAACCGGCTTGGCAGCGCCAGCCTGCGGTGCGCCCGTCAGATCCACAGTGTTCATGTCGAAGCCGGGGATGATGGCACTCAGTACCTTCGTCACTTTTTCAGTCCGGCCTCCCCTTCGAATCATGAACACCGTTGATTCCGGAAGGCCCCACAACAGCGCGGGCAGGAGAATCAATGCCAGGACTGTTCCGGTTCCGAGCAGCCACTGCCAGCCCAAGGTGGGGAGAATGGTGGATGCCAGGAAGCCGGTGATGACTGTCCCCAACGGGAAACCCGTGAACGTGATGGCCACAATGGCGGCCTTACGCTTTTCAGGCGCAAACTCGGCAACGAGTGTGATGACCAGGGGCATCACAGCTCCGAGGAACAGGCATGCCACCACCCGGAAGATTCCCAACGTAAGGTCGTTTTGTGCCAGCGCGCCGCCTAAGGTGGCCAGCCCGAATCCTGCCGTGCCTACGATAATCGGGAGCCTTCGGCCGATCTGGTCCGACAGCGGGCCGGCAACCATCGAACCGACGGTGAGGCCCACAACTCCCAGCGTCACCATGGTGGTAACTGTTGCCAGCGAGGTACCCCACTGCGTGACTATTTGTGGGTAGATGAATCCCCACAGGCCGATTTCAACTCCTTCAAGGGTCATGGTCAGGAACCCGAGAAGGATGATCACGCGGCGCCTGTTGCCAAGCGGCGCCTGATTGAGTATTTCCTGAACGGTCAAGCGGGAGGATGCCGGGGTCCGGAGGTCGGTCGTCTTTGACGCCTCGTTGGCAATTGCCATGTTGTTTGCCTTTCTAATGCACGCCGTCGTTGGCGTGCGTGAGCTGATGCGAAGCTCGTAGTGCTCGTGGATCAGGGCACGCAGTCTTCCGTGAGCGATTGCCGTCTAGGTTGTTCCCTTGCGCCTTGCTCATGGCAACCGAATCCTCAAGTGTGATCGGGGACACAGGGTGAACTCTGCGATTGAAAGAAGCTTAAGCTACACAGCTCTTTCAAGCAATGGTTTTTCGGTATTCAATCCGCTGGCCTTGCCGTCCGCGAGATGGCCTCGACCCGAAGCGCCTTCAACCAGCCGCTGATCACGCTCCAGGACTCCTCCCAGCCGCCGTCGAGCATCATGTCATGTCCGATCCCGGCGAGTTCCCGCACATCGGCGCCATAGCGTCGTGCGGTTGCGCGCGCCGACCGCGCTGGCACCATTCGGTCGTGCCTGCTGTGGACGGACAGAAGCGGATATTCGGACTTCACCTTCGCCGGAAGGTGGAAAAGCAGCTGGTACTGGACCCAGGGTGACTCCCCGCAAAGGGATCGGGAGATCTCCGCCGCCTCCTCAGCGCCCATCCGCTCGAACAACATGTCCGGCGGCAGCCGAAGGCTTCGACCCGCGAGAAACCGCATCGCTTGCCAGGGATGGCTTCTCAGCACCGAAAACACCGTTCCGAAGGCCGGACCGGAGGTGATGGAGCCAACAAGCACGCCCGCGCTCACCGTCGTCGGCTGCAGCGCCAACACCCGCTGCACCACCAGTGAACCGAGTGAGTGTCCAACCAAGACGATCTCATCGGCATCGACAGCCTCGACGGCGCGAAGGACGTCTTCAACATAATCCTTCAGCCGGGCGGAACGCAGGCGTCCTCCGCTGCCGCCATGGCCCCTGAGCGAGATCGCGTACGCCGCATAGCCATCCTCGGAGGCTGCGTGCATCCAGTTGCGCCAGCACGTTGCGTCATGACCGAGGCCATGCACAAAGAGAAGAGCAGAACGGGGTCGGATCGCCCCCGGAGGGCCTGACGCGAGAATCTCGAGTTGAACATTGCCGCCGGCGTTAAACATCATCGTTTCCATAGCGGATGAAGCTATCAGAATGTGACAGAAGTAACAACGGTTTGCCTATTGCGACGGTGTTCTGCCGCAAGCCGTGACATGATCAGCACCGCTCCATGAGCGACGTCCGCAATATCGCACCTCTCTGGTCCTTCCCTGCCGGAAACAAAAATGCTCGACCGGAACATACCGGCCGAGCATTTTTGTCTGAACTGTTATTGATTCCCCAGCCGCCAGCGATGTTGCCAGACCCTGCTTGGAAATCGGCTTGCTCAGTAGTAGGGAACGGGACGGTTCTCCTTGCGCCAGAGCTGTTCGAACTCGGACCATCCAGGTGGCGGAACGAGGCCTTGAACGCGCCAAAGGTCCTCAGGGGTTTCGTCGACGTGGATCTCCCAGTCGTAGCCGCGCTCTTTCACGAAGGGCACAAGGACCTCCTCCACTTTGTCGTGGAAGTCTGCCCGGAGCTGTTCCGAGGTCAAGCTTCCGAGGGCGATTCCGTTCACCACCGTCTTCTTGTTCGTGTGGTGCTCGATGTAGTCAACTGTTTTACGGGCTATGTGGTCAAGGCGGATGCGTATGAAATTGTTCGCCGCTTCGCCTCCAACGTAGATGCTGTTGCGGGGCATCTCATGAAAGACGACGACGACGTAAAACTTCGGCAGATCGACCAAGTCGTAGTAGATCGACGTTATTCCTCGAGTCAACGCCTCCTTGTCCTCATCGGTAAAAGCGTCCTTGGGTGTGTAAATTTCCCAGAATGGCATTCCTGGCTCCTCCTTCTCCTTTGTAGGTGTTGCATGGGTGACCGTAGACCCCGTCGCAGGATTAGCAGCGCTGCAATCGTGATCTTCATCACCATATAGCCGCTCGTGACTGCCGGATTGGGACCAGCGCGTCAAGGTGATGTACAACTGCGCCTGGTTGAACAGTGCGTGATTCAGGCGCACTCCGGCAAGGTCCAGTTGCGTGGCTTAAGGCGGTGGCTGCGTGATCTACTAATGCCTATCCAGCGCCACCGCTGTTGGAACAGCAGCCATTGAGGGGAACTCTTCGCCACCACGCAGGTGCTCCAAGAACCATGAACTTGCGGCTTCGCTGGATTGCTCGAAGTGGTCCGTATAGGTGTCGAAGTGGCCGCCTTCATGCACGAGAACCTGCTTCGGATGACGGGCGGACTCGAATGCTGCCAACTGGACTTCCGGGAAGGTGCAGGTATCAGCCCGGCCTACGATCATCAGCAGGGGCTTCGGTGCCAGGTGAGGAATCCATCCGGCTGGTTCGAACTCCAGCAAGTGGGCTACCGATCGTAGCGTCACCTCGTTGCTCCATGACGGCGAATCCTGGAGAGCGAAGTTGATGAAGTCCTGCTCAACGCTCGGAGGAAGGGCACAGAGCGTGTTGGGGTCCGACGAGAAGACCGGAATCATTTCAGGCGCTTCTCCGGCGATACGGCCGCGGCGATCGGCCTCGAGGCGCCGTTCGAGTTCGGCTCTCTGCTCAACGCTGAACATCTGCCGACTATTCAAGTGCCCGCTTACCTGTGGAATCTGGGCAACGACACATCGGACCCTGGGGTCGTTGGCGCCGATCACCATGGCCAGCCCTCCTGCAAAGCTGGATCCCCAGAGGCCAACTCCGGCAGCGCCGTCAACCTCGGGAAGTTCTGTAGCTTGTGTGATCACGTCTCGCCAGTCCGCCATCTGCACATAGGGGTCAACCTCATGGCGGAGCTTGCCCCCTGAAGTGCCAAAGCCTCGGTGGTCGTAGACGATCACGGTGAAACCGGATACCGCGAAGGCCGCTGCATAGTGGTCGATGTGCTCCTTTATTCCACCGAATCCATGGGCCATGACGATGCAGGGTGCGGCCACGTTCGGTTCTGCGTGTAGGTAGCCACGAAGAACGGTTCCGTCCTCTGTCTTGATTTCAATATCTCTTCTTACGAGTGCTTCACTATTTTTCACAAGTGTTTCCTGATCTAACTCGTCGGCAGTTGGTGGTGAGTTGCAGTCCTGTTGGCCTGCTCAGTAGTACGGGACGGGACGGTTCTCCTTGCGCCAGAGCCTCTCAAAGTCCGATTCTCCTGGTGGGGGGACGAGGCCTTGCACACGCCAAAGATCCTCAGGAGTTTCGTCGACGTGAATCTCCCAGTCGTAGCCGCGCTCTTTCACGAAGGGTGCCAGCATCTCCTCGGCCAGATTGTGGAAGTACGCCCTAATCTGTTCGGTGGTGAAGCTTCCTGCGGGCATCCCGTTCACGACCATGTCCTCGTTCATGTCGCGGGCGATATGGTCAACGCGGATGCGTATGAAATTGTTTGCGGCTTCGCCTCCGACGTAGATGCTGTTGCGGGACATGTTGTGGAACACGACGACAACGTAGAACTTCGGCAGGTTCACTAATTCATAGATCGACGTGATTTTCTCTGTCAGCGCCTCCTTGTCCTCATCGGCAAAAGCGCCCTCGGGCGTATAAATCTCCCAGAATGGCATCCAGGCTCCTCCTTCTCCTTTGTAGGTGTTGCATGGTGACCACGGCCCCCTTTGCAGGATTAGCAGCCCCGCAATCGTGATCTTCATCACCGTAGAGCCGCTCGTGACCGCCGGATTGGGACCAGCGCGTCAAGGTGATGTACAACTGCGCCTCGTTGAATTGAACTGCCCCTGCTCCCGTGGCTGACCCTGGCGCACATATGCGACTGAGGGACGCGATTTTCCTATAGCGACCTCGTTGTTCATCCGTAGCGTGGCAACTGTGGCGCCTCGTTCGGAGCCGCCAACCACACTGGAGGTCATAATGAGCAGCAACACCCGTTCCTCGAAGCTAAGCCCGCCGGTCCGTGCGACGGTCTACGCCGGCCGTTGGCCCGAGATCCCGGCCCGCGAGTTTCCCGGCATCCCAACTGGTACTTTCTCTCCCACCACGGCGACTCTTATCAGCGGCCCTACGGAGGCAATCCTCGTTGACGCGCTATTCCTCAAAGAGGACGTCAAGGATCTCGGGGACCTGATCGAGCGCTCGGGCAAGAAACTCACCACGATCTACCTGACCCATGCACATGCCGACCACTATCTGGGCTTTGGACCGCTCCTGGAGCGCTTCCCCGAAGCAAGAGCCGTGGCGCTTCCCCACGTAGTGGAGGCCATCAAAGACACAATGGAGCAGCAACGAGTGGAGTGGGATCTGTTGTTCGGTGACGCTTGCGTGACGGCCGGCCCCCTTCCCGATCCCTTGGAAGGCCACACCCTGCACGTCGATGGGTCGCTGGTGGAGATCATTGAGGTAAAGCAGGCCGACATCAATCCAACCACCGTGGTCCACGTGCCGGACATCGGCCTGGTTGTGGCAGGTGACGCGATTTACAACGAAATCCATCCAATGCTCGGACTCTCCAGGCCCGCGGAGTGGGAGGACTGGCTGGAAACAGTGGATCTTGTGGAGGGCCTCAATCCCCGGATGATCGTCAGTGGCCACCGAAGGCCGGACGGTGATGACTATGCCGTCACTGACATGATCGCCACCACCCGGGCCTACATCAAGGATTTCGCTGCCGCTTATCAAGATGCCAAGGATGCCGAAGAACTCACCCGCGTCATGGTGGCCAAGTATCCGCATCACGGAAACCTGTGGACACTTCAGTTCTCTGCGCAGAGTGCGATAGCACGTCGCGATTCCGGCGAACTCCTCGTAAGCACTGGGACAGAGGTGAACTAGTTACCATTCTTCTTCAGACGTTCGGAAACGAGGCCGCATCCACTCTTCCCTAACATAGTCATTCAGCTTATGGTTATGTCGGAACCCGGAGTGGGGGCCTGAAGGGTGATGCTTCGGGTTCGCCACGGATTTTTGTCTGTGACTGTGGAAAGGGCCGTTTTGTTAGACCTGCGAAATACTCTCAGTACCAACTCGGAGTTCGATGCTCATTGGAGGATCGAAGCAAATGAGCGCATCGCAAGGATGGATCTAAAGCCGATTGGAGCAAGCGAACGTCCAGGGAAGTTCCTGAAGCGCGACCTTGGGGACATCCTGATCACCGACTGGGATTCTCCGCCGATCGAGGGAGTGCGCAGCGCGAAGGACGGACGCGGAGGCGATGAGGCATTGCTGCTCTTCACGGCCTCTGCCGGGAAACAAGTCATAGATACGGCATACGGAAGCGCGGTCCTACAGCCCGGGATCGTGCTTCTGTCCGACACCCGCGGGCCGGGCAAGTTTGTCATTCCGCATTTCGTACGGAAGAAGAGCGTCAGGATACCTTCCTCCGCCCTCATCCCCTTCCTTGCCAAAACAAGTATTCCGGACTCCTTGGTACTCCGGACAGCAGACAGCCCCCTGGCACAGATCCTCCAAGACCTACTGCACGGGATCGACCGTCAATACACCCGAATGTCGCAGTCGGAACTGGAAGGTGCCCGTAACGCGATGCTTTCGCTCATCGCCGGACTGGTCCTCGGTAATAAGGCCAACGTTGGCGGCAGCGACTTCCTGCCAATGCTTCGGCCGCGTCTTGAGCAATGGATTAGCGAGCATCTTCAATGCAGGACCCTCCGGGTAGAGGACATCGCCACAGCACATAATGTCTCTCCGCGAACGGTACAGCGAGCCTTTGCTTCAACAGGTGACAGCGTCCGGTCGGTTGTTCGCGCTCATCGACTCGCGGCGGTCAGGCGCGACTTGCTCACATCCGACCAACCGGTGGCCACAATTGCCCACCGCTGGGGTTTCTTCGACGCTAGTCACTTGAGCCGGATATTCAAGCACGAGTTTGCGATGACACCCGGAGAGTTTCGTGAGAGTTATCAGCAGACAACAGCGCCGGCATCAGCTCCTGCACCCCTTGGTCGCGGCGTTCCGGCGCCAGACTCGGGAGTCAACGAAGCGTCACGGTCAACCGGGTTGATATCCCAGCCCTTGGATGACGCTTGGGCGCCACTCTTCAATGCCCTTGCAGGGGCGAGTCCCACATAGGAGCAGTTTTCTGGCATGCGGACGTACAGACGACAGGGCAAGGAAACAGAAATTGACGAACTTCGACGCAACCCAGACCGCTGCCACATCAGGCCTCGCCCTGAGAGAAAAAGTGATGGGGAAAGAACATGTCCAAAAGTCTCTTGAGGAAGCAAGTGACTTCTCGCGGGCCATTCAGGAACTCGTTACAGATTTTGCTTGGGGAAGGATCTGGACCAGAACGGGTTTGGATCTGCGAACGCGCAGCATGCTGAATCTCGCCATGTTGACTGCCCTGAACCGAAACCAGGAACTCGCCGGGCACGTCCGCGGAGCACTCAACAACGGTGTCACCGAAAAGGAGATACAAGAAGTCTTGATTCAGGCAATGGTCTACTGCGGGGCTCCAGCCGCCTTGGAGTCATTCCGTGTTGCCGAACGGACCATCATCCAATACAACGCCGAGAACAACGGCTGAGAACCACTGGACGCGGGCCGTGCCAAAGCCATTCGTCTCCCATCTCTAACGTGATTCGACCCCGTGACCCCACCAGTCACTCGTGCGTTACCTATTCTCGTTGGACGGTTGTGAGACTGCCTCAGTTGTATCGAGCTTTGAAAAAGGAAGGGAATCGGCATGACTGTCATTGAAGACATTCCGCAGCGATTGCTGCCTGCCCCTGGTGCAGATGGCTACTGGGATCTCACTGAGGTTGATGCATCCAAAAGGGAGGCCACTTTTGAAGAGTTCTTATCGACCGCACTTGTAGACATGGCAGTGCGTATCGACGCAACCTGGACGGCAGCGTCGTTTCAGTCCTGGGCCCGCCGCCGCTGGATCCAGGATCTTGCCCTTGTTGAGGCTGGCTGTGATCCCTGCCAAGGCATGCGAGGAAAGCGCCGGGCCGCTCGGGCAGCGGACCCATACCTCGGTGTAACGGTCCTGCGCGAAGGGAGCGAAACGCTGGTTGTGGGCGACGCAACGTTCGACATGCGCCCAGGCGATGCTGTTGTGTGGCGCAGCGACCAGCCGATCCGGTTTCAGGTCCACTCACCACAAATCAAACAGACACTTATTATCCCGCTGATCGCACTGGAGGAAACGAGTGGCGGGAACTTCCTGTTCCGACCGCTACTCCTTGACCGCACAGCACCGGCCACTGAGTTGTTTACCGGGTACCTCGCGTTGCTGGCGCGGACGCTTGACCGGCTGAGCGCCTCCGAAATGCGCGCGGCACGCAGTGCGGCCTTGGAGCTGTTAATTCCGGCGGCCCGCCACCACGTCACTGCGGAAAACGGAGGAGCAACTGAGCCGCCAATTGCCCTGATGAAGGACTGGATCGAGCAGCGCCTTCGGTCGGGGGACATCACAGCCCTTTCGATCGCTGCCGCTCACGGGATGTCGGTTCGCGGAGTGTATAGGGTCTTTGAGGAGGCCGGCGAGACTGTCGGAGCGTTCGTGCGAGCACGACGGTTGGCTAGGGCGCGTCGGGATCTCGCCGCTGGAGCCGGTTCAATCGCGGATATCGCGGTACGTTGGGGCTTTTCCGATCCCAGCCACTTCGCTCGTGCCTTCCGCGCAGAGTACGGCTGCGCGCCCCGGGATTACCGGACCTCCGCCGCGACATTATCCTGACGTGCTGATTTTCGATTTAAGGTTCTGGCACAGATAGGCCAGAACCTGGCACGCAAATGCAGGAAGTCGACCTTCGCCGCCAGTGAAGATGTATTCACCAAGCCGTAACAAATCAAGGAGGAATTTCTGTGGCCCGTGAAGACATCGAGTTCACCGCACAAGGTGCGACAATGCGTGGCTGGTTCTACCCCGCCGACGACTCCAGCGGTGAGGCGCCGTGCGTGGTCCTGTCGCACGGATTCTCAGCAGTCAAAGAGATGTGGCTCGACCACTACGCCGAGGTGTTCCAGGCGGCCGGGTTGAGCTGCCTGGTCTACGACCACCCCGGATTCGGGGCCAGTGACCCGTTGCCGGGTACGCCACGTCAGGAGATCGACCCGTGGCAGCAGATCCGCTGCACCCAGCACGCGATCACCTACGCCCAATCCCGTCCCGATGTCAATGCCGACCACATCGGCCTCTGGGGAACCAGCTACAGCGCTTCGCACGCCTTCGTCGTCGCCGCGACCGATCACCGGGTCAAAGCCGTCGTCACCCAGGTCCCAGCCATCTCAGGCACCGCATCGTTCACCAGCCAGATCCGCATCGACCACTGGGCACCGACCGACGCCGCGTTCGCCGGCGAACGACTCGCCCGGATGAGCGGCGCCGCACCGACGATGATGCCCGTCGTCACTGAAGACCCCGCCGGGCACGCCGCGCTGGGACACCGCGACTCCTACGAATGGTTCACCACCCACGCCGACCGGGCCCCGTCCTGGCGCAACGAACTCACCGTGCAGTCCGTCGAGTTCGTGCGTGGCTACGACGTCGAGTCGTGGATCCCCGCGATCTCGCCCACCCCGCTGCTGATGATCGTTGCACCTCACGACCGGGTAACCGACGGCCAGATCGCTCTCGCGGCCTACGAAACAGCCTTGCAGCCCAAGAAGCTGGTCCCGATCCCAGGAGGCCACTTCGACTCCTACACCGGACCCAACTTCGACACCACTTCCCAAGCCGCCCGGGACTGGTTCCTCGAACACCTCCCCACCGGGCACTGAAAGGCCACGAATCATGTCCCAGACAACGACGTCACCCGGACCCACCGCCCTCGAGTTCGTCCACCTCGAACTCGTCCACCACAACCCGGTCGCCGCCTACGAGTTCCTCCGCGACAGCCTCGGTGCCGAGCGAGTTGAGAAAGAGATCGCCGACTACATCTCGAATACCTTCGGGGTCGTCGGCGAGCACGTCAAGGTCGGAAACATCGTGTTCCAGATCTTCACCCCCGGACCCAACCTTCCGACCTGGCACACCCAACTCCACGAACACGGACCAAGCGTCCACAACGTCACCTTCTTCGTCAACGACGTCGAGACCGTCAAACAACGGATGCTCGGCAAGGGTGCCACCGAGATCATCGACACTCACGTGCCCTTCGACGAGATCGGCCTCGGCGACGGACCCTCCCGCCTCCTCGTCATGGATGCACGAGAACAAACCGGCCTCCGATTCGAACTATGCCCTAACGTCCCCGGCTGGAACCCCTATCCAGGACGAACCGACACCACACCACCAACCAACACCGACCAACCCACCGCCCAGGCCCTCCTCCATCTCGAGATCGTTCATCCCGACCCGGAAGCGGTCTTTGAGTTCCTCAGCGATTGCCTTGGGGCGGAGCGGGTGGAAAAGGAGATCTCCGAGAATCTGGAGAAGGCATTCGGATTCGGACCTATCCTTCATGCCAAGGTCGGAAACATTGTTTTTCAGATCCTGAAACCTCCGCCAACTATCTTGGGCCAGCCCACCTCGTGGTACGAGGAGCTCGAGGAGCGCGGCCCTGGCGTTCATAACGTGACGTTCTATGTGGACGATGTGGAAGCGGTCAAACAGCGAATGGTCGGCATGGGAGCCACCGCACTCATCGATATGGACGTGCCGTTCCACGAATTCGGCATGGGAGAGGCGCCCACCCGCTTGTTGGTGATGGACGCCCGAGAGCAGACAGGCCTACGGTTCGAGATGGTCCAACCGATTGATGGTTGGACTCCCTATCCGGAGGCATCCGAGCGTCTGGGTATCAGCAATAAGTAGAAACGAGTTGCGACATTCAGCCACCCGACGGAACTGCGGTTCCGTCGGGTGGCTGAGAGATCCAGATGATAGCCAGCCTCGGTTCTTCCAAAAGGAGAAAAATGATCACGCAGCTACCTCAAAGCGAAGACGAGAGCTTGAAGTATGCCGTTCTCGTCGACCGTCGCCCCTCTCTTACCCGAGACCTCCCGTATGGGCCTGCCGATCTTCAGTGGGTAACGAATACGTCAACCCTGCTCTACGGCTCCCGTGACGCGATCTTGATCGATACCTTCACGACGGCGGCACAAAACGAGAGGCTGGTCGAGTGGGTCGCCTCTTTCGACCGCAACTTGGTTCGAATTTACTCCACCCATGGGCATGGGGATCACTTCTTCGGCATCGGACAGTTGCTCCGCCGGTATAGGGAAGCCACTGCAGTCGCAACCTCCGGAACGGTCCGGGAGGCTAGGAAGCATGCCTCGCCTGCAATGCTGACGGAATTCTGGGGCATGCTGTTCCCCGGTGAGATCCCGTCTCCGCTGCAACTGCCCACTGTTATCGATTCGCCGGTCCTGGAGCTTCATGGCCATGAACTCCAAATCATTCCAACGGGTTTCACAGACACCGAAGACACCACGGCCGTATGGGTACCTAGTCTGGGTTTGCTCGTCGCGGTGACGTTGTTTATAACCACACGCACCCGTACCTCGCGGAGACTACTCCCTTATCGCGGGACAATTGGCGATCTGCACTTGAGCAACTGTCCAGACTCGGCGCCAGGGCTGTGGTGGCAGGGCATAAACACAGCGACTACCCGGATGACCCGGACGATATCGCAGAAACGTTGTCCTACCTTGAAGATTTTGACGTGTTGCGCGAAGCCACCACAACCTCCGCCGAGCTATATGCCGCCATCCTCGAAAAGCATCCAAACCGCGCTAATCCTGGCTCCGCGTGGGCGGCAGCAAAGGCGGCTCACGCCGCCTAGCGCGTTGAGCACTCCTGCACACGAGCGGCGGACTTTCGTCCATAATTGAGCATCGTAGGACTCCCCCTGTGGTGAACACCAGATTGTTCAAGGAATTCTTAGTGAATAACGTTTTGGCAAAAGCGCAGGTAGTCAACGAGGACGGGGCTTGGGCCAGGTTCCTGCCCGGCTTGCCCTGGCAGCCGAGGAGACGACGTCGGAAGAAGCGACCATTGATCTAATCGCCGCTCTTCGTGAATACGCCGAAGACTGGGAGGACCACCTCCGCAGGGCGCCGAATCATCAGGGCAACTGGGCCCTAGTGCAACTGATTCACTCCGCCACTAATGAGGAACTGGACGCTTGGCTGACCGGTAGCAAGAAGTGAGCCAAAACCTTACATGACGGGCGAATTCTTCGGACTCGTATCTCACGGCCAGTGGACCGGGCCGAGTACGGTCCTTCCCCTCTGGGGCGAAATTTGAGGAATCAACTCGAATCAAGCCCGCATGTCAGTTGCCCTGAGCCAGCGGCGCGAACCGGTACCCAACGCCGCGCGCGGTCTCGAGCCAGCGCGGGTTCTGGCTGCCGTCGCCAAGCTTCTTGCGCAAATTGCCCGTATGCACCTCAACGGCGCGTTCATCCGCATCGCTGACGTAACTGTCGACGTCGTAGGTCATTTCGCAGACGCCGCGCCAGATCTGCCTTGGTCCGCACAATCCTGCCGGTCGTAAGGAGGGCAAGCAGGAGGTCGAATTCAGTGCGTGTCATCCTCAGTTCATTCCCGTTCAGGACTGCCGTACGGGATCCGGCCGAAACGGCAAGGCCGCCCGATGCCAAGCAACTCACAGGCAGCAACGGCGATAAGCGCGTCCGCACCGGTGACTATCGGATCATCCACGAGATCCAGGACGCACAACTCGTCGTCCTTGTCCTTGCCATGGGCCAGCGCCGAGACATCTACCAGCACTAACGCCGGCAGCCCCTGGCGCTTCATGTCAGCCTGACGAGTCACCACCATCTAACTGGGCGCCCATGGCGGGCTGACGGCGAAACAGGATTCCATAAGAGTTCCGGAAACTGGTGCGTCAGTGGGCCGACGGTGAGGGAAACCATCGGCCGAGCTGATAACGCGGCTTCGTCACGCCACCACATAGCAACCTTGCTGGCAGAGCGCGACTCCCGCTCTACATGCTTTCATCGGCATGGCCCTTAGCGTCGGATATCTGGACTTTGATGCCGCGGCCTTGAAGGATGCCCGGCCATGCCAACTCACGCAGTCGATTGCCGCTTGGATCTACGAGGCGATGCCCCTCGACAGCGTTGCCTTCGAATAAGGGTGCCTTCCACCTGCTCGGCCTGAACTGGACGAGCGAATGGCAGCAGAGGGACCGGTGTCAGGGTCGGCGGCGAAGGCGTCGTCCGGGACCGTGACGCTGCCCCTTTCACGCTGACGCCCTCCCCTGCTTGCGTCTTGGGTTGCCGCGGCCACGCCACCTACCGGGTGTACTCTAGCCACCGGGTGCGTGTCGCCCTACAGTGCAGACCTTCAGAGGAGCCGACTATGGCTGATGACAGGGTGGCCCGAAAGCAGTGCCACGTGCGACGGGACCGGGTCCTGTGAACAAGAACCGGCTCGAGGCGTTCAGTGACGGCGTGCTGGCCATCATCATCACCATCATGGTCCTGGAGCTGCACACCCCGGAAACGCCAACATGGGAGGGCGTGGCCGCAGT
>NZ_JBFTJT010000027.1:0-38612 GCF_056395565.1 Paenarthrobacter sp. 10L412
ACTGTTTTGTCCTCACTTGGTAAATGGCATTCTCGAGCGGCGTCATCCGACGCAAAGCCATGGCCTTACGATTATCTTTCCCCAGATGCCAACGGGATGGGCTAGGGAAGATTACGAAGTGCAGCATGGCAACTTGTGAGCCATGACATGTCAGCGGAACACCGCCCTCCTGGGCGGAGCGCCCGGGAGGGCGGTGTTCCGGATGCCTGCAGGTCGTCGCCACTTTGTGCCACCGCTCACTTTTCTGTGCTCGCATCGGAAAATCTACGAGGCGGCGTCCACCGCGGCAAGCGATGATTGAGCTTGACAGTGACCCAACCTTGGACGACGACCACGACCACTGAGGAGCAACTCGACAATGACCCTGGAAAGCATGGACTTTATGGCCTTTGCGGAAACGTACCTCGCTGATGAGAAAGGTGAAGGCGCTTCGAAGGTATTCAACCCGGCGACCGGCGAAGTAATCGCCAGATTCCCCATAGCGTCTGATTCCGACGTCGATGCTGCCGTGCAGCGAGCTTCGGAGGCGTTCAAGACATGGGGAAGCACGTCCCCTGCTGAGCGCGCGGCCGCGCTGCTTAAGATCGCTGACGCCGTCGAGCAGGAAATCGAGGAGTTCGCGCGGATCGAGAGCCTGAACGTGGGCCTTCCGATCGGAGACGTGCGCGACTTCGTGGTGCCGACTGTCGTGGATGTTCTTCGATTCTTCGCGGGTGCTGCCCGCATCTCTACGGCGCCCGCCGTCGATGAGTACGACAACGAGAGTACCTCATGGGTTCGGCGGGAGCCGCTCGGTGTCGTCGGGCTCATCACGCCCTGGAACTATCCTCTCCTTATGGGAGCTTGGAAGATCGCGCCAGCCCTCGCAGCCGGCAACACAATGCTGCTCAAGCCGGCGACTGTGACACCACTCAGTACCCTCAAGCTTGTAGAGATCGCCAACCGCTTCCTTCCTGAAGGCGTAATCAACCTCATTCTGGGTAGCGGATCGGCCGGCACTGCGATGGCCAAACACCCCGGAATTCGAAAGATCGCGTTCACCGGAGCAACCTCGACCGGCAAGTTTGTGGCGGCAACGGCTGCGGATACCGTCAAAAAGGTGGGCCTGGAGCTTGGCGGTAAGGCTCCGGTGCTGGTGTTTGCGGATAGCCCGATTCGCGAGACGGCCAGGGACCTTGTGACTTTCGGCTATTCCGGCGCTGGCCAGGATTGCACGGCTGCTTGCCGCATCATCGTTGAAGAGTCTGTCTACGAGGAATTCGTCGAGGCGTACTGCAAGGAAGTGAGCGAGCTTGTCCTCGGCGACCCATCCGATCCTGCCACCACGCTGGGACCCGTCATTTCAGAAAAGCAACTAAAGTCCGTCCTCGGGTTCATCGAACGCGCACGGGATGCCGGCAACACGATCAGGCAGGGCGGACGACAGGCAGATCGTCCGGGCTGGTTTATCGAACCGACTGTGATCACCGACGTCAAGCAGACGGACGAGATCGTTCAGAGCGAAGTGTTCGGCCCGGTAGTGAGCATCCAATCGGCAAAAAGCGACGACGAAATGCTGCAGCTCGCGAACGACGTCAATTACGGCCTGTCGGCCAGCGTGTGGACGACCAATCTTGCGCGCACTCTGCGCTTTAGCAAAGAGCTGCGCTTCGGCACGGTCTGGGTCAACCAACACACGCCGAATGTGTCAGAGATGCCATTCGGTGGATACGGTGAGTCGGGCTACGGCCGCGAACTATCGCTGCACGGGCTGGACGAGTACTCCCAGCTGAAGCACGTCATGGTCAAGCCTGGCCTCGACCTTTAGAAGCTGGAGGACTAAGAGATGACAGAGAGAGCAGTGCCCACGATTACGAACATTCCCACAATGATGGCTGCGGTCCAGCTGGTCGGCCACGGCGGTCTCGATCAGCTGGTGTACCGGACCGAGGTGCCGACGCCTGTGGCGGGCCCGGGAGAAGTGCTGGTCAAGGTTGGTGCGTGCGCGCTCAACAATACCGAGATCAACACGCGCACTGGATGGTACGACCGCGTCGTGGAGGAGTCTGTCTCGGAGGAACTTGGACGGTCGGGGCGCGACGACGATGCCGGCGCCACGTGGAATAGCACGAAAATGTCGTTTCCCCGCGTTCAAGGGGCCTCGGTGGCTGGAACGATCGTGGCAGTCGGTGAAGGAGTGGATGAGAGCCGGATCGGTACCCGAATCATCGTCGACCCGTCTGTTCGGGATCCGAAGCTTCCCCGGCGTGCACAGATTGTTGAGTACCTGGGCGGAGACCGGGACGGAGGATTCGCTGAGTATGTGCATGTGCCGTCTGTGAACGCGCATCGCGTGAGCACCGACCTCAGTGACGCTGAGCTCGCCACTTTCCCCTGCTCTTACGACACTGCCGAGGAGATGTTGGCCAGGACCGAGCTGAGCGAGGGCGAGACAGTCGTCGTCACCGGCGCAGCCGGCGGCGTGGGCACTGCGACGATCCAGCTGGCGAAGGCACGTGGTGCCCGTGTTATCGCCATTGCGAGTGCTGGCAAAGAGGCGCGGTTGCGGGAGCTCGGCGTCGACGGATTTGTCGCTCGAGACGTACCGGACCTGGCGGCTGCCGTAGCAGCTGTCATCGGTGAACGTGGTGCCGACGTCGTTATCGATGTTGTCGGGGGGAGCATGTTCGAGAGTTTGCTCCTCATGCTTCGGCGTGGGGGTCGATATGCGACCGCAGGAGCCATCGGTGGACCGGTGAGCCGCATTGACCTTCGGGAGCTCATCTATAAGGATCTGGAGTTGCACGGGATCACTAACCCGACGCCGGAGACGTTTGCGCGTCTTGTCAGTCTCATCGAGGAGGGAAAGATCAAGCCTCTCGTAGAAGAGGTCTTTCCGCTCTCTGAGCTGAGTAAGGCTCAGGAGACGATGCTGAAGAGAACCCATATCGGCAAGATTGTCGTTACGCCCGACGGTTCCATGACTTCGGATTCAAGTACGCAGAACTGAAAACTCGTGAAAGCGCTGGCCGGGACTTGATGGTCCCGGCCAGCGTTTTCCCTTTTCCTGCCATGTATCGGGAACGGTTGTTTCCCAATTCGATGATGGAGGATTTGTTTCCCTCGCGGCAGTGACCAACCACCGGTCCGGCGGCGGTGATCGGATCGGCCCGGTGTGTAAGCCTTGCAGAGCATGACGGACTCGGAAACCGCGGAGCCGCTGACGGAGGATCTGCGGTGGATTCTGAATGGGAGGCCCGGTGCGCAGTAGACGCCACGATGTTGGACGACGCGGTCCGCCGTGTCAACCGTGAAGTCCCCACCGGACAGGCCGCAGTTGCACGCCACACGAAGGCGAATGGATACGCTTGCACGGGCACGCCTGGGATGACCGGGGTCCACAAACGGGCTGATCTCAGCACTGGTTGCGACGCCATGGCGTTGCTGGCAGCGGCCGCCGCAGACTTGCTGGAGGGGGATGCCGCTGATGCGTACCGTGGCTGGACGTGGAGTCGCTACCGCTTACGTGGGCAGGACGCCACGATAACTATCGGCGGAGCCAGCCAGTCGCCCCATCTGACTCTAACAGCGTGGATAAACGACGAGGGCGACGCCCCCTTCCGAAGTGGCGCCGCCGTCGTCAGTACCTGGGGAACGGCAGAATACTGCCGACCGATGCGGCTGTAAATATCAGCATTTTTACGGCGATGGACGCTCGCCGTCACTACGCCCAGGACGAACACACCGACGATAAAGGCCATGAGTCCACCGGCTAGTGCTTCGGAACCTCCAACCAACATGGGGAAGTTTATTGCAGCCATCACCAGGACGCTGTCCAGGCCTACTGCAGCCAGAATCGGGCAAGCAACGGTTGCCCAGGGGCGAGGCGAGCTGGCCGCCGTTACGACGCATATAGGTTCCCACGGACATGTTGCAGACAAAGATGATGACCAGGGCGATGAAACTGGTCATACCAAGTACCGCCGTGTAGAAGACGAGGGGATCCAGCCCGAAAACAACGGCGGCAGCATTGAGAACGAGGGCAGCAGCGCTGGTCATGATTGAGGCGATGTGCGGCGATCCGTGACGCTTATGGACTGAGGCCATCCTCGCAGGCAGGATCTTATCGGCGCTGAGGTTGAAGACGTATCGTGCAGTGATGTTGTGTGCAGCCAGGATCACCGCGACGGTACTTGTAACGACCATCACTGCTGCAAGGGTGGCGAGCAATTCTCCACCAGCGGAGTGAATACTGGCACGGGGGATGACACGGACTGGATTACGTACTTCCTCCCGGAAGGGCACGGTGACCTCGAATCCACCATACATACCGATCGCCAGGAGAACTCCCAGACTGAAGTTTCCGTCAAACCAATGGGCCGGGCTCAGAGGCTCCAAGGAAACGCCAGCACCATTGGCATCTCCATTAATGAAAACCAAGGCGCAGTAGACACCGATGACAGTCAGTTCGGAGAAGAGGAAGATCGTGAGAACCTTAGCTGACAACTCGACCTTGAAATAGCTGAGGACCGCTGAACCTAGCCAAAAGCAGGCCGCCCAGGCATACCAGGGAAGCTCCGGACCATGCAGAGTGTTTGTAATGAGTTCTCCCGCTACGATGCCAGCGAACGAGAAGGTGCTGGCGTAGACGCAGAAATAAGCGAGCAAAACGACATAACCGGACCCCAGGCCTACATGGCGGGGGTCGATTGGGTGGACCGCTCAGCGGCCGCCGGAATCGTCAAATCCATTCGATTTCCATTCTTGGTTCACGCTTCGGTACCTGATTTCGGAACCGCCGCTCCAGGCGTCGTTTGCACACACAGAGTTCAGCGATATGACAGATATTGGCCCCACGACTACGCCTCCGGAAACTGGCCAACTCACCAAGGTTGGTCGATGGCTTCGTTCCTGTTCCAGCCATGCCTGGGCGTTGGGTTGGAGTTCCCCCGAGCACACGAACCGGCTCTCGGCTCTACTCCAATGTTCACCACCCCGTTTCTGGCCCTAGCCTGTTTACAAAGTGGTCTGGTACGTCTGACGATGTAAACGGGATCCAGATCGACGTACGGGACACGACGCAAGGGGACCCAAAGCATGGGCACGCATTTGACACACTGGGGAGCCTTCGAAGCTGAGAGCGACGGAACGTCTCTAAAGTCCGTCAAACCATGGTCTGGAGATCCGGACCCCAGAGACATTCTCGATAATGTGGCCTCAGCGCAACATCATCCAACTCGCGTGCTGCGCCCGGCCGTTCGTTCAGGATGGCTGGAGCACGGACCGGGGAGTGGATCAGGACGTGGTTCTGAGCCATTCGTGGAGGTGTCTTGGGAACGGGCCATAGAGCTGGTAAGTGCGGAACTCAGCCGGGTCTACGAGGTATACGGCCCCACGGCCGTATACGGCTGCTCATATGGATGGGCCAGCGCCGGCCGTTTCCATCACACCCAAAGCCAAATCCACAGATTCCTGAACTCCCTCGGCGGATATGTCGCAGGTGTGACCGACTACAGTTACGGGGCCTCCGGCGTCCTGCTTCCGCACGTCATCGCTCCCCCAGTTGAAATTATGGCGAAGGCAACATCTTGGGACGTGGTCAGCCAGAACACAGAGCTGTTCGTTGCTTTTGGCGGATTGTCAGAAAAAAACAGCGGAATAGGCCCAGGTGGAATTGGTCGGCACGTCGCTCGCAACGCAATTAAGGACGCAGTTGCGCGCGGCTGCCGCTTCGTCGATGTATCACCAATCGCAGATGATACTTACAGGGAAGCCCAAGCCGAATGGATCGCCCCCATTCCCGGCAGTGACGCCGCCTTGATGCTGGCATTGGCCTTCGTTCTGGATTCAGAGAACCTCGCTGACTCGGAATTCCTGGACCGATATTGCGTTGGGGCGAACAAATTCTTGTCCTACGTACGCGGTGAAATTGACGGAACGCCCAAGAATCCTCAATGGGCAGAAAAGTTGACGTCGATACCGGCTGAGCGAATCGTTCGGCTTGCGCGCGAGATGGCAGCCTCGCGGACGATGATTAACATCAGTTGGTCGATGCAGCGGCAACAGCATGGCGAGCAACCTGTTTGGCTCGGTGTGACACTGGCAGCCATGCTGGGCCAGATAGGCCTGCCTGGCGGTGGTTTCCAGCATGGGTACGGCTCTTCTGCGGACGTCGGATTGCCATTGCGGGTCTCGAGCGCCCCGTCCTTTCCCCAGGGGCGAAACGAAGAACCGTCCTATATCCCGGTAGCTCGGATCTCAGACATGTTGCTCGAACCGGGCAGCCAGATCGACTTCAATGGCAACCGTCTGACTTTGCCGAAAATCGAATTGATCTATTGGGCCGGCGGCAACCCCTTCCATCATCACCAAGACCTTGCCAAATTCCGTAAAGCATGGTCAAAGCCGGCAACGGTCATCGTCAATGAACAGTTCTGGACGAGTACCGCACGGCACGCCGATATAGTACTGCCTGCAACCATGACGTTTGAGCGAAACGATTACGGGGCCGGCCGTAACGACCCTACGTTCTTTCCCATGCACGCTCTGACGGCGCCCGCTGGAGAAGCACGCGATGATTTCGATATTTTCGCCGCTGTGGCGGAAAAGATGGGACGGGGTGAAGTTTTCACCGAAAACCGGGACACTATGGGCTGGCTTCGCCATCTATACGACGGGTGGCAGAAGAGGCTCGCTGACAAGGGAACAGTCGTCGTGGATTTCGACACATTTTGGGCGAGCGAGAAGATTGAGATCCCCGTGATAAAACCGGATCAGGTTCTTTTTTCCGAGTTCCGGCGCGATCCAATTGGGAATCCACTGGCCACCCCCAGCGGCAAGATTGAGATTTTTTCCTCGAAGATCGAAAGTTTCGGCTACCCTGATTGCCCCGGTCATCCCGTTTGGATTGAGCCCGACGAATGGCTTGGATCAGCTGGCGATTACAAGCTGCACCTGATAGCGAATCAACCTAAGACCAAACTACACAGCCAGCTGGATATAGGGGCCACCAGCCAAAAGTCTAAAATACAGGGACGCGAGCCCCTTCGAATGAATCCTGAAGATGCCGCTGCCCGGGGACTTTCGGACGGTCAGGTTGTCTTGGTTCGAAACGACCGGGGAAGGTGCCTGGCCGGCCTGGTGACTTCCGCTGCGATCCGTCCGGGCGTTGTCCAGCTTTCAGCAGGGGCCTGGTACGACCCCGATCCCGATGATCCATCGTTCTGCCGCCACGGCAATCCCAATGTGCTGACATCCGACAGGCCGTCCTCAAGTCTTTCACAGGCCACTACTGCCCAGCACGCGCTCGTTGAAGTTGAAGCATGGTCAGGCGATATTCCTGAACTGGATGTGCTTACACCGCCCGTCTTGGTGCCTGAGCAGTAGCATGCTGGCTCATTGCGCTCAGCTCTGCGCGGGGTTCATTCCTGCACCCGATCACTCGTACCGCATTCGGCCCTAAGAAACGGATTGTCAATGTCAGTTCAACCCTCTGCCGTCGGTCCCCTCCCTCCCTACGATCCAGAAATCGCACCGTTCGTCGCCAGCATTCCAAGCCACGAAGACCAACGGGCCGCGCTCGAAGCGATGATTCAGCAGAGGGAATTAGTTCTAGGGGAAGATCAGATTACTCGTAATGGAACGTTCACCGCTCGCACGAAGGTCATACAGGGCCGGCAGGGACGCTCCGTGACCCTGCATGTCATACGTCCGGCACGCCAGCCGACACGTGGTGCCATCGTCTGGTTGCATAGCGGCGGGATGGTTTCCGGGTCGGCTCTCTCACTGGATCTTCCCCAAATTTTGGACATCGCAGAAGATCAGTCCTTACTCGTCGTTGCAGTGGAATACGGCCGGGCACCCGAAAACCCCGCCCCAGCCGGGATGCTGGATTCCCTTGATGCTTTTAGATGGGTCGCAGCCCATGCAGACGAACTCAACTATCCACGGAACGCCCTGTTCCTGCATGGACTCAGCGGCGGTGCTGGTCTCGCCGCTGCAGTAGCGTTTGAAGCGCGGGCAGCCGCCCTGGACTATGCCGGCTTGGTCATCGACGGGGCCATGATTGACGATCGGATGCGCTCGCTCTCCTATCAACAACTGGACAGCAGTTCTGAAGCCCTCGCCAGCATGTACCGCGTGATGTGGAACGCCGTGCTGGGAAAAGCCTCCCCCTCGATACTTGCGGACTATCCGCACCTCGCTCTTGGCCGACTGGTCGACGAAGATTTCTCCGGCTTCCCACCCGTATTTCTCATGTGCGGCACTAGTGATGCCTTCCGAGACGACACAACTGCTTTGGCCCAGGCAATCTGGCGTTCCGGTGGCACAGCAGACCTGCACCAATGGGCGGGCACAATACATGGTTCCGATCTGATGGTGCCCGAAGCCCACGTCTCCAAGGAATCGGCAGCCGTCCGGAGAGGGTGGTACGACAGGAGAATGACGAGAATCGAACAAGATGCTAAACGGTCGCTGGACGAGAAAGTTCAGGCCCTCTGAGCGGCTCGTACCCCTCCTGAATCCACCAAAGTTACTCGTTTCCGGTCTCCACGCTCTGGCCTATAAGCACAGGCGAGAGTAGCGTCCATTTCGAGGAAATGTTCACTTGAGACGTGTAGCGCATCGGTGGCTAAACAGCGCTAGCCTCTACTCGGAGGGCTGGAATGTCCGGTTGGAATGTTGATAACGCTGCGGGGCCTCTGGGTGCAGGCACGGTAACCCTGGTTGAGGGTTCGTCTTTCTGTATCTCCTTGGCGAATGGTGACATCCATCCTGAGCATCCGCATGGTCTTTTCGTCCAAGACACTCGTATCCTGTCGCACTGGGGTTTGTCCGTAGACGGCCAGCTCGTAGAAGAGTTGGGAGCTGAAACGAAGGAGCCGTATCGCGCGCTATTTGCTGGGCGGGTACCCGGCCTTAGCGGACGTGCCGATAGCCCCCTTATTGTGGAGCGGCTGCGCGAAGTAGGGTCAGGAATCCACGAACAGATCACTGTTCGGAACTACTCGCCGGCGAGTGCGGACTGCCTGGTTTCGCTTAGAGTTGCGGCCGATTTCGCTGATCTTTTCGAAGTGAAGGAGGCCCGAATCAAAAGGCGCTGGGACCAAACCCGCCAGAACCGGGGCGATGAGCTGATCATTCAAGCCACCTGGCAAGATGTCCGAAAGGGCGTTGTTATTCGTGCCCCGGGAGCACAGGTTACGCCCGAAACACTGACATACAGGGTGACCATCCCACCGCACGGCCGGTGGAGCACAACCCTGACGGTGATGCCCGAAACCCAGGGCGACAGTCGTCCACCGTCTTTCGTTCACGCCGACGGCGAACTCTCCCCCAGTGACCAGCGCCGACAACAGTGGGTGGCCAAGATTCCGGTCCTGCAGATGGGGAACCGGTCGATTGAGAGGACTATGCGGCGTAGCTATGATGATCTGGGTGCACTCAGGATCGAAGACCCCAATCACCCGGACCGGGTTGTCGTGGCCGCCGGTGCGCCGTGGTTCATGACCCTTTTTGGCCGGGACTCACTATGGGCTTCGGAGATGTCGCTTCCAATTGATCCCTCCTTAGCGCTGGGCACATTGCAAACGCTTGCCGACCGTCAGGGACGCATAGTGGATCCAATTAGCGAAGAAGAACCCGGCAAGATTTTGCACGAGGTCAGGTTGGATGTCTCAAGCGCACTGGCGCTGGGAGGAAAAGCCACCTATTACGGCAGCGTTGATGCGACCCCTTTGTTCGTCATGGTTCTCGGATCGGTTAGTCGCTGGGGATTTGCAGCGGACACCATTGCCGCTCTGCTGCCTCATGCAGACCGCGCGCTGGAATGGATTCAGAAATACGGGGACAAAGACGGCGACGGTTTCGTCGAATATGAGCGCCTGAACAATCGGGGGTTGATTAATCAGGGCTGGAAGGATTCCTGGGACGGTATTAATTTCGCGAATGGAAGTATGCCCGAGCCACCGATAGCCCTGTGTGAGGTGCAGGCGTATGTCTACGGAGCCTACGCGGCCCGCGCCTGGATGGCTTATGACGCCGGCGACGATGCCCTGGGGAACGAGTATGCCGATCTTATGGTGCAGTTAAAGAAGCGCTTCAACGAGGAATTCTGGATGCCGGAACGTGGCTATTACGCCGTGGCCTTGGACGGCAAGAAGCGCCAGGTCGACGCTTGCGCTTCCAACATGGGTCACTGCCTATGGCTCGGACTTGTGGATGAGGACAAGGCGCCGTCGGTGGTGAAGCACCTCATGTCCCCCGAAATGTTCAGCGGATGGGGCGTCCGAACCTTGGCCACGGACATGGGCGCCTATAACCCCGCCAGCTATCACAACGGTTCCGTATGGCCCCATGACAACGCCATTATTGCAGCCGGACTGCTGCGATATGGGTTTGTGGACGAGGCTCAACGGATCTCGACCGCCCTGCTGGAGGCCGCCGAGTTTTCCGGTGGCCGCCTCCCTGAATTATTTTGCGGGTTCAGCCGGGAACAATTCGCCGTACCCCTGCCCTATCCGACCGCATGTTCACCCCAGGCCTGGGCATCAACAACGCCCATATTGCTGGTGACAGGCCTGATGCGGTACGACGCACACGTTTCTCAAAGCGGCGTGTGGATGGACCCAGTCCTCCCCGCGTCTTTTGGCGATGTCCACATCACAAACGCTCCCATGGCTGGCGGACGGATAACAATCGATATCTCAAACTCCATCCCATCCGTCGAGGGGTTACCCAAAGGCTTGACTTTTCATCGCGGGCACAGGCCGTGGATCACTGAGCTGGTAGACCAAGCCGATCAGCGCCGAAGGGGCTAACACCGACGGGCAACAAGCCAGATGTTCACGCACGTTGGTAGAAACTTACTTTGTGACACACAACTATGTTACTGTTGGGCCATCGTTATTTTTCGGTGGGTGGCGACCTGAAACCGCCGACCAAGTCTCCAAGACTAAAGAGCAGAGGGCACAACATGTCATTGGATCCAGCACAACGTAACTCGCTCGTTCTGCCAGTTGTGTGCGCACCTATGGCAGGGGTGTCCGGGCCCGACTTGGTCCGCGAAGCGTGCAAATCGGGAATCATGGGCGTTTTGCCCCGACACAACGCCGCAGACCTCGCACAATTTGGGGACTGGCTCCGCCAGATCCGCCGCGACCTTGACGAGCATCACGAGTTGTATCCCTCCGCGATCATCGGTCCCCTTGCAGTAAATTTTTCTCGTCGCAGGACCGCTGATGAAATGAAAGAAGACCTTGATCTCTGCGCTCGGTATGGTGTGGACGTTATCGTCAGTGCGATGGGCGATCCGACCGAACTCACCCGAGTTGTCCAGGGATGGGGTGGCAAGGTCTTTCACGATGTCACGAGCATGCGCTTCGCTGAGAAGGCGATCTCCGCCGGCGTCGACGGTCTGACTTGTATCGTCGGCGGAGGAGGTGGCCACTCGGGGTTACTCAGCCCATTCGTCTTTATTCCGCAGGTGCGGAGTATGTTCGATGGCACAGTTCTCTTAGCCGGGACCATTTCAACCGGCGCCGCGATCAGGTCCGCAGAGATCCTCGGGGCCGATCTTGCCTACCTGGGAACTCGGTTCATTGCGACGAAAGAGGCGAATGTTGCCCCCGCCTATCGGCGGATGCTTGTGGAGGCGAGATCGACTGATCTGATCTACACGAGCAGCGTAACTGCCGTTCCGGCCAATTGGTTGAGGCCCTCGCTCACCTCAATTGGCTTGGATCCTGAGGATCTTCCGGTCTCATCCGGCCGCGGCAATTATGATCATCTGCCGCCCAAGACTCGACCATGGCGTGACATCTGGAGTGCCGGCCAGGGCATCGACCTCATCGACGATGTTCCTTCAGTATCGGACCTGGTTCAACGCCTACGTATTGAGTACGGCGCTGCTTGCCAGATTCCCGAATTTCGCCCGTTCCACGAGAACTGTGATAGCAGCGATGCTGTTGACGCCTAGCAATTTGGAAGCTGTGACGGGGCGACAAACCCACGTCGGCTTGCACCACCTCGTGGTGGGCCCCCGCTCCTTACTGGGAGTGCCGACATGACAGAGCTCAGGATTGACCGCCCTGCACCGGGGGTACTCCGCTGTCGGCTGGACGGACCGGACACTTTGAACGCGCTTGATGATCCAGTCAAGCGTGCCTTGGTGGAGCAGATTGTCCGGTCAGGAGCTGAACCTGAGGTGCGGGTGCTGATGTTGACGGGTGCTGGCCGTGCGTTTTGTTCCGGTGGCGATATTCAAGGCATGGGGCAACGCACTCCGGCTGAGATGAATCAAGTGCTGACTTACGGCCGCCAGATTACCGAAGGCCTGTACAACCTCCAGAAGCCGGTCGTGGCCGCCGTGAACGGCATTGCTTCGGGTGCTGGTTTCAACCTTGCCCTTGCCTGTGACCTCATCTTGGCCGCTCCGCAAGCCTGGTTCCAACAGTCTTTCGTGAAAATGGGTCTCATGCCGGACATGGGGGGAACTTATCTTCTCGCCCAATCCATCGGCCTGCACCGTGCCAAGGAGGCGGTGCTAAACATGCGCAGGTTCTCCGCGCATGAAGGCAAACAGCTGGGGTTCGTTGCCGAGGTTCTGGAGGGCGAGTCTTTTGACAACCAAGCCGTGGCCTACTGTGCTGCGCTTTCCCGACGGGCCCCTCTGGCCCTCGGACTGACAAAGTTCCTTACCAACCGCTCTGTGGACGGCACCCTCCGAGATGCACTGGACCGTGAGGGCCTTGCGCAGGGAGTCCTGGCTGCCACTGAGGACCACAAGCGTGCCGTTGCCGCTTTTCATAGCAAAGAAGATCTTGACGCCATCGAGTTCACCGGTAAATGAATCAACGCACTGATCCCCGTCTTTACGACAAATAGCACATGCTGAACTGGTCACGCCGCGGAACAGGGTCATTCATGCTGTCCTGGGTATTTCGGTGAGGCGCCGCTCGGTGACATTCCAGAACTCATCCTAAAGATCCGAATCCGTTGGCAGTGGTTACGGGCGATCGACGTCCCTGAAGATCTCGAGCACGTTCTTGGCGTGGGTGGTGGCGTCGTAGGGCATGTTGCCGATGCCCTTCGTGGCGGGTGTGCCGGTCACGGGTTCCCACAATTGGTCAGTTTTGCCTGATGCAAGGGCGAGGAGGGCGTCCCGAACGAAGGTGTCGCGGAGTACCTGCTCGTCGCTGGCGTCAGGTCGGATCTGACCAACGATGCCGTACATTTCCGTGCCGTGGACGGCATGCGCACCTTCCACAGGACCGACGGAGAGCAGATGTGCGCTTCCTCCAGCCGCGGCGTGCGCGAGCGCGCCACGGACCTGAGGCAGGGTGAAGGAGAAGTCGGTGAGCAATGCGCCGCGGGCCTCGACCGGGGTGCGCCCTTCGACGTCGTACGCAGCGATGATTTTTCGGGCGCGGCTGCGTGGGATGCGGTTCCGGGTGGCGAATTCCTCGGCGAGGTCGCTGATGCTGCCGGGGTCGAACTCGTCCGTCTTGTGCTGGACCCACCAGTCGGTCTCGTGAGTGGTGCTGCTGAACAATATGTCGACGTCTCGGTGGCGTCCGGACTCGAGGGCTCTCAGGGGATGATCGGCGATGACGCCGCCGGGCTGAGTGCTGTCATCGACGATTGCGATGACGTTGTTGTCGATGCCGTGCCGTGCACCAGGGTCTGACAATTGCGTTTTGCTCATCGTCTCGGCGAGCAGCTTCGCGTCCACGTTCAGGAGCTGTTCGGGATCGTTCTGAATTCCCAGCTCGGTGAGGACTTCCAGCGCGCGCTCTTCCGCTCCCCAGGCCGGCACCAGGCGTGATGGCATGCCGGAGAACGCGGCGATGTGGTGGCAGAGGCCGTTGGCTGATGGCGCGGCAAGAAGGCCGAGGGCGGAGAAGGCGCCGGCGCTGTGGCCGGTGACGGTGACGTTCTCCGGGTTCCCGCCGAATCGGGCGATGTTCTCCTGCACCCATCCCAGCGCGGTGATGATGTCCTGCAGGCCAAGGTTCGTGGCCTCCTCGAGTGCACCGCCATAGTGGGAGAGGGAGAGCCAGCCGAACGGGCCGAGCCGGTAGTTGATCGAGACGCCGATTGCCCGACCGGTCGCGGCCAGGCCTGATGCGTTCGAGGTGGTCTGGGTGTTCGCCCCAAGCTCCCACCCGCCACCGAAGATGTAAACGACCACAGGGAGTGGCTCGTCACCAGCGTTTTCGGGTGCCCAGACGTTGAGGTTCAGGCAGTCCTCACTGAACCCGTTGTCGGCTTCGAGCCAGCTGGTGTCTCCGGCTTGAAGCGGTGCGGGCCCCTTCTGGTCGTAGGGGAGGTCCGGGTTGAAGGGCAGCAGGGTGGGTCGGCGGAACCGTTCAGCGGTGGCGTAGGGAATGCCCAGCCAGGACCGAACTGCGTGTTGGTTGGTAGAGGTGCCTCTGGTGTCGGTCACAGGTGAAGTCCTTTCTAAAAGCTCAGTCAGTTTCGGGGGTAATGGAGTTGTTGTGGATAGACGCGTTTGGGCCAGCGGTCCGCAGTTGTTCCCAGTGGTGGAGTCGTTCGCTGATGGCGCGTTCGTATCCGTTGGTTGTGGGTTCGTAGAAGGTCTGTCGGGGCATGTCGTCGGGGAAGTAGTCGGCGCCGGAGAATCCGGTGTCGGTGTCGGGGTCGTATTGGTAGCCCTTGCCGTAGCCGAGGTCCTTCATCAGCCGGGTGGGGGCATTGAGGATGTGCGCTGGCGGCATCAGCGACCCGGTTCCTCGTGCTGCGGCGCTGGCCCTGTTGAAGCCGCGGTACACTCCGATCGACTTGGGCGCTGTTGCGAGGTAGAGCACGGCTTGGGCGATCGCGAGTTCGCCTTCCGGGGAACCGAGACGTTCATAAACGTCCCAGGCGGCGAGGGCCTGCTGTACCGCGTTGGGGTCGGCCATGCCGATGTCTTCGGTGGCGAAGCGTGTAAGGCGGCGGGCGATGAACAACGGGTCCTCGCCGCCGTCGAGCATTCGGGCCAACCAGTACAGGGCCGCGTCCGGGTCCGAGCCGCGCATCGACTTGTGGAGCGCCGAGATGAGGTTGTAGTGGCCTTCCTGCGCCTTGTCGTATAGCGGCGCGCGCTTCTGCACCGCGGCCGCTAGGGTTGTCGGATCCACGGGCGCGGGCAGCGATTGGATCTGTTCGATCATGTTCAGCAGGTACCTGCCGTCTCCATCTGCCATGGCGATGAGCGCCTGCCGGGCGTTCTCGTCCAGGGGCAGTGGTGCACCGAGTATGTCTTCGGCGCGGTTGATGAGGGCGTGGAGCGCCACGTCGTCGAGGCGTTTCAGGACGAATACCTGGCAGCGGGACAGCAGTGCGCCGTTGAGTTCGAAGCTGGGGTTTTCGGTGGTTGCGCCGACGAGGACAATTGTGCCGTCTTCGACGTAGGGCAGGAAAGAGTCCTGTTGGGCACGGTTGAAGCGGTGGATCTCGTCGACGAAGAGCAGTGTTCCCTGCCCGATCTCCCGGCGGCGCTGGGCTGCTTGGAACACCTTGCGAAGGTCCGCGACACCCGAGAAGGTGGCGGACAGCGGTTCGAACGCCAGGTTGGTTTGCTCTGCGAGGAGGCGGGCGATGGTGGTCTTCCCGCAGCCAGGTGGCCCCCACAGGATCATCGACACCAGTCGTTGAGCGCCGACCATGCGCCCGATCGGGGCATCTGCTGCAAGGAGGTGGTCCTGGCCGAGGACGTCCTGCAGTGTGCGCGGGCGCAGCCGATCGGCGAGGGGCCGTGAGGAATCGTCCATGTCGAACAGCGACATCGGTTGCTCGCTCACGATCGCTCCTCCGCTTGGCGGCCGGAGGCGAGGTCGTAGGAGTCCTGCACCAGGGTTTCAACGAGCCGCTTCGTCACACCTGGGCCTGGGCCGACGGAGATCCAGTGCTGTTTGTCGAGGTACTGACCGGGAGTGATCGTGTCGTGGTCGCGGCGGAGCGCGTCGCCGTGATGCGGGTCGACCTTGACAGTGATGATCTGCTGTTCGGGGTTGTCGTCGGTGATGATGAGGAACACCTTGCCACGCACCTTCCACACGTCGAGGTGGGGCGTGAACGGCCGCCCATTGCTGACATCGCCCAGTGCGGCCGCGGTGTTACGGGCAGCCTGTTGCAGCCGGTCACCGGAGAGGGTCATCAGCCTGTCCTGCCAAACAGGACGGGGTCTACGGGGCGCTTCGCCTTGGGCAGATTTTCGACGACGAGCAGGTAAGACTCGGTAACCAGCTCATCAACGAGGGTCTCCGTCAGGGTTCCGCCGGGGTGCAGCGTGATCCAGTGTTCCTTGTTCATGTGATAGCCGGGGGTGATGTCACCGTATTCCTCGCGAAGTGATTTTCCATCTTCAGGGTCGGCCTTGACGATCACGATGGGTTGTCCCGTGACCTCGGTCATCAACATGAAGACCTTCTCCCCCACCTTGAACACGTCCCAGTCGGGCCCGAACGGATGCTCGAGTCCGGCGCCCGGCAGCTCTTCGACGCGGTCCCTGGCGCGCTGTTGCAGCATGTCACCGTGCATGTGTTCCTCCTTCGTCGCCTTTCATCCAGTCGAAGTGTGTACCATTGTACGCACTTGGTCTGACAAAGGAGGAACCGGTGCGAAAGGGCAAACCGAACGATCCAGAGCGCCGGGCGCGAATCCTGCGCGCAGCCCTTGAAATCATTGGCACGGAAGGGGTTCACGCCGCCTCGTATCGGCGTATTGCCGCGCAAGCTGGTGTGCCGCTGGGGTCCACAACGTACTACTTCTCCGATCTGGAGGCCCTGATCGTCAGTGCGTTCGAGACACTCCGGGATGGCCTGGAGCCCCGATACGCGGCCCCGCTGCGCGCCGCCCAGAACAATGCCGAAGCAGTCGAGGTGCTCGTTGACGCCACGTGCGGCACGACAAGCCCGACCCTCGATGACATCCGGCTCTACGAGGAGATGCGCCACTACGGAGCACGAAGCTCTCAGGTGGCGGACCTCCTCCGCGACTTCCAGGAAGAATCCCTTGTGATCCTCCGCCGCTCCTTCTCCGACGGTTCCGCCCGAGCCGTCGACGCTCTCTTGTGGGGGTGGTGGAGTTATCGCCTCTTCCACGAAGACCTGCCGCTTGACCAGAACATGGTCCGCCGCGCGTACCAAGCACTCGTCAACCTCCCCGTTAACGAACCCAGAGCAGCCCAGGAGCGCTACCGTGACTAAAACCATGCGCGCTATCCCATCGAAGCCGTCGATGCCGTCGGCGACGGCGTCGAGCTTCGCCCAGGGCTAAAAATCACCAGATGATGGGATGACAATGAACCATGGGTCGGCCGTTCGATCTCCGGAAGCCACAACCGAAGCCCATCCTCAGGGCACCAAACAAGAGGTGAATTTAGCTCGGCACGGTTGCTTGGATCGGAGGCGATACAAGCTTGCAAGTATTTCGTTGGCGAATGTCTTATGGATCACCGTGAAGATAGCTGCTTATGTGTCCGTACCGATGCAAGACCGCGGCCTATTGGGCTGCGGTCCTCTGCGACCTCACCCCAGCATCAGTGAATCGACGAAGGATATCAATGTCCACTGGAGACCAAAGATTTGGAAACGCCGACGGCGTCCATGGTGACACGCGGCGTTTGAAAATAAGTGACATCCGAATAGTCAATAAGGCCGCCTTGAATCGCGCTGTTGCCGGAACAGTAGTCGGGAACATCATCGAATGGTATGAGTTCGGAGTATTTGCCTACCTCATAACCGTAATGGGTCCTGTCTTCCTGCCGCAGGCCAATCCGACAGTCCAATCGCTGTACCTATATGGCACATTCGCAGTTACATTCGTTGCCCGGCCGTTGGGCGGCGTTTTCTTCGGATGGCTGGGAGACCGGATCGGGCGACGGAAGGTTTTGACGTTTACGTTGCTCCTGATGTCTATCGCCACGTTTGCTACCGGCCTGCTCCCGGGCTACGGCGTTATCGGGCTCTGGGCTCCGGCCCTTCTCGTGTTCCTGAAACTGCTGCAAGGGTTCTCAGCCAGTGGAGAATACACCGGTGGTGCGACTTTCCTGAGCGAATACGCTCCAGATAAGCGACGGGGCTTCTATGTAGGATTTATGGGATCCAGTTACCTCGGATTTGCCGTTGGAGCAGGTCTGGTGGCTGTCCTTCAGCTAAGCCTTGGTCAGGACGAGATGCAAGCCTTCGGCTGGCGTATTCCTTTTCTCATCGCCGGGCCGCTTGCTGTGATAGCCCTGTATTTCCGCTATCGGATCGAAGAATCCCCTACCTTCAGTGCAGTCCTGAAAGAACGTGCTGAGGAATCCCACAAAACCGGTGAGACGGCAAAAAATCCGGGCATGGTGCAGGTTATCCGGACCCACGGGCGCTTCATTCTGCCCGTCATGGGCGTCGCGGCGGCTGGCAATGTCATTGCCTACACCATGACGTCGTTCACTCCCACGTACCTGAACCAGACACTCGGTTTCCAGGGATCCCTCGGCACACTTGTGATCTTCCCCTTGTTCGTCCTCGCAGCCTTCGCAACCCAGTTTTTTGCTTCGCTCTCCGACAAGATAGGCAGGAAGCGGATCCTCTTCAGCGGCGCTATGCTGGGCGTCGTGCTTCCGGTTCCAGCTTTCATGATGATGGGGTCCGGCCAGCTCTGGGGCGCACAACTCGGCACACTCTTCATCATGATCTGCGCAACCCTGTTTTCATCAAGCTACGCTTCTTCGCTGCCTGAGCAGTTCCCGACGCCGGCACGTTCCAGCGCTCTTGGGCTTGCATACAATGTGGGAAATGCTGCTTTTGGCGGTACAGCTCCGCTGGTTGTTGCGGCGCTCATCGGGGCTACTGGGAACAAGTTGGTTCCCGCCTACTACCTGATGGGCGCTGCCCTTCTTGGACTAATTTCCGTCTTTTTCCTCAAAGAAACAAGCAGGAAACCCCTAAATGGGTCCATGCCCAACGTGGAAACAACGGAAGAGGCCCAGTACCTCGTTGATAGCCAGGACACCAACAGCCTCATCGATTCAGCGGCACTGCCTCGCACCCCGCTTGCTCATTCAGAGACCGAGGGTGGAAGTCGTATTTAAGCGTCTCGAGGGCGTCTTGGCGATTGGGCCGACTGACCGCACGGGGACGCATTGATGAACAAGAAGCGATGCTGCATGGAATGGAGCGTCCAAACAACGGGGCCAGGAGAAAGGTACTTTAGCCCATGATTCGATTCGAAGAACGCCCCCTCACAAGTACAGGGCAGCGCAGCACAGTGCTGGGTTTTGGCGCCATGGAGCTACGGGGAGCCTCGCACCGCGTGCCCCGTTTACTCGATAAGGGAGTTGCAGAAGCGCTTCTCAATACCGTGCTCGACGAAGGCATCCGATTCATCGATACTTCGATTGACTATGGGGAGAGTGAAGAGCTCATCGGGCGCCATATAAGCCATCGTCGGTCGGAATATCTGCTCGCATCCAAGGTGGGCTGTCCGCTGGACCACCAACCAGATGGCCCTTCCAACGGGCCTCTTGTCCATGACTATTCCCCTGCGAATATCCGTGCAGGGATCGAGCAAAGCCTCTCGCGTCTTCGAACTGATTATTTGGACCTGGCGCAGGTCCACATTGGGCCCTCCGTATCGGTTCTTCAACGTGATGACGTGCTGGGGACACTGGAAGGTGCCAGGGAGGAGGGCAAGGTGCGGGCGATTGGCATATCCTCCACTCTTCCGGACCTCCTTGACCACATCGACCTCGGCGTATTCGAGACGTTCCAAGTCCCGTATTCCGCACTCGACCGTTCTCTTGAAAAATATCTTCCGCTTATCAACGCCTCCGGCGCGGGCGTCATTGTGCGGGGAGGAACGGCACGCACGGTGCAGGCAAAACGGACTGTGGACAGCCGGGCTGCGTCGTCGGCGGATCTTGCCTTCGACGATCTGCTGGATGGCGACGACTTGCAGGGATTCCTCCTTCGCTTCGTGATGACGCGGACGGAAGTGTCCACAGTCACTGTCGGAACAGCCTCTCCTGAGCATGTACGGGAGAATGCCCAGGCTGCAGCTCGAGGGAGTCTGGCGGAGGACGTCTACGCAGAAGCAAAGCGGCGATTGAATATTGCTGGATTCCGCACTTCGGATCCAACTGATCAAGGCTTTTGATTACGCCCCAACCATAGAGCCGGTTTTGCACCTGCAAAGGGATGAAGCCAGGACATCATCGAGGAATCGACACATGGAACGGCGACGCTGTTCGCTGCCCTGGATGTGGCCACCGGAAAAATGGTCGGCTCCTGCAGCCCGTGGCCGCGTCGCCCTCAAATCCCTCAAACAAAACTGAGACAGACCACTAGCTGTCTTATAGACGCCGGACGTCTGACGGCCAACCACGTCCACCCGCAGACATTCGCCCAGCGTTACCGCTGGCCTGCGCCTGGGCACGCCAGCAAAGCTCTCCAAGAATAGACGGAAGAATCTCATCGACATTTTCCAGTAACCCCTGTAGGAGCGCTGGACCATTGACACCCGAGCTATGTGACGGGCATCATGGTTCGTGCCGCCCAATGGAACGCCGTGCCGAATCCGGCAAATTGCGTGGGGAGCTATTGACCAACCCGACTAATCGGAGGTTACCTAGTGAGTTATCCAACACCGCCTAGTGCGGCTTATACGCAAGCAGCTAAGGCTGGTCATCGTCGCGTCGGACCCGCAGTTGTCGTGGGCACCGCTCTCGAATATTTCGATTTCTTTCTGTACTCGGCGATGGCCGGACTCGTAATTGGCCCCACGTTCTTCCCCTCATCGGACTCGACGGCAAGCGCAATGGCGGCCCTCGCCACGTTCGGCGTCGGGTTCCTCGCCCGCCCACTTGCGGGACTTGTGTTCGGCATTCTGGGAGATAAATTCGGACGGAAGGTGGTATTGTCCTGGAGTCTTATCCTGATGGGCGGATCCACGGGACTGATGGGATTCATTCCTTCGTACGATTCCATCGGCGTGGCAGCCCCAATCCTGCTGGTCGTGCTTCGCATCTTCCAAGGTATCGGCGCGGGCGCAGAGTTCAGTGCTGCGATAACGGTCTCCTATGAACATGCCGGGGACGGCAAGCGCGGGCGGTTCGGCTCTCTCCCGACGCTAGGAGTCAACTTGGGTGTCTTCTTCGCCTCACTCGCGGTGGCCGGCTTAGCCATGATCGGCGACGACTTTTTCTACTCCTGGGGTTGGCGCATCCCTTTTGTAATAAGCTTTCTCGTTGCCGTCGTGGGATATGTAATTCGCCTCAAGCTACCGGAAAGTCCCGATTTCGAGGCAATGCCAGTGGCAGAAACCCGGAGAAGCTGGTTTCGGGTTCTGACCGACCTATTCAGGTCCGACTGGAGAGGCCTGGTCATCGTATTTGCTGCCTACGCTGGCTACGCACTCATCGCGACTCTGTGGAAGACATTCTCTATTTCTTACCTTGCTGAATTCAAAGACATAGGCGGTGCTGTCAGTAGCTTCGGCATAACCTTGGCCAGCGCGGTCGCAATTTTCTGGACGCCCATTTGCGGGCGACTCTGCGACATGATCCCTGTTCAGAGAGTCCTGGCGTTCGGCGGCCTGCTGGTCATCCTCTACGCGTTCCCTTTCTTCTGGCTACTCAACACAGCAGTCCCGCTGTACATCTGGATCGCCTTGATTCTCGGCACGGGCCTTCTTGCACCGCTTCTCTCCGTAGCCACAAGCCCCTTTATGGCACGCCAGTTTGCGACCAAATCCCGTGTGACGGGAATAGGCGTGGCCAAGGAATCGAGTGGCGCAGTTGCCGCCGGATTCGGTCCGGTGCTGGCTTTGGCACTCATAACGGCCTCCGGAACCGATAGCACGGCCGCCGTTTCTGGCATGTTCATCGTCGGTGGCATTTTGTTCGTGTTCGCTGCCTGGCGCGGCCGTACAACACCACCCTCCATCGCTAAAGCGGACCAATCGCTGATGACGGAGGTTTGATCGAATGGACGCGTTCCAGAAGGCTGCGCCATATCAGCACACAAATGATACGAGTACCGCCTTCATTCGTTAGCTGACAGGGTTGCCGCAATTGAACAGGTACTTTCGCCTTCAAGCTAACTCCAGCGCATGCTGTCCGTCCTGGCGCCGACGGGGTCCGGGGGCTTCTGTCGTCAACTGCCCCGGCCCTCACCAGTGCCGGGGCACTTCAACCAAGAGATAGACACAAGCGTTCTGTCGCCTGGCAGCGCGAGTGGCCTTCATAGCCTTTGAACGTCAAGAGAGATCATGCTGCAGTCGTCACTCCCCGGTACCTAATGGGGATTCCTCTGATGGGGTTACCCCGACGGTTGTCTTGTGCTGGGCTCGCTCGCCCAGGCGCCGTCAGGGCAGTCAATTCTCGGCCCGATCGCTTCCCCTAAAGCTGTCGGTAAACGGGGACTTGGGTCCGCGTTCACCGGGGCTGTGTTCCCAATGAGATTCCGTTGGCTCCCCCGCGACCAGGTCGAATACGAGTAACCGACATGACGACTTCCTCGTAATAGTCGAAAAATCCCGAAGTGAAATCACAGCACGATTCAGCAGCGTCCCTGCCGGTGGAGTTCGACGTTCCGACTGGTACTTCCGGACGCAGTAAGCTGGCGAGATCATCTGCAGTGGCGGCTAAATTGGGAGGAATCGCGTGGCCAGTGACGGCGTGAGAAGCGTGTTGACGGCGATGCGGGTGCTGGAGCGGCTTACCGAGCCCGGTCTGGTGGGCGTATCGGAGCTGGCAAGAGACCTGGGACTCCCGAAGTCGTCCGTACAGCGGATGCTCCGCACGCTTCAGGAGGGAGGTTGGGCCGCCGAGGTCCGCGGCCAGGTGACGCGCTGGACGTTGACGCCGAAGATGTTCCAGTTGGGGCAGCGACATCAAGCTGGCAATGATCTCCGCACGATAGCGCTACCGGTGATGGAGCAGCTTCGGGAGGAGACCCGAGAGACCATACATCTCGCGACGGTTAAGGGGGACTCTGTCTTTGTCCTTGAGACTCTCGACAGTCCTCAAGCAGTACGCGCGCACGTCTCTCCAGGTATGTCGATTCCACTGTTGGCCTCCGCCCACGGGCAAGCCCTTCTCTCGACACGGTCTGAGAAGGAGGTTCAAGGAGTCCTGCTCCGGGGGTTGACCGCCTACACACCATTTACCATCACGGATGTTGATACTCTTGGCTCTGCCATTCATCAAGCCCGGGTGCGCGGCTACGCGGTGAACGACCAGCAGTGGCAAGAAGGCGTCCACGGTATTGCAGCTCCCATCGTTGTCGCCGGCGTAGGGGTCGCTGGGATAGGCATCTCAACCCCGATTCATCGAATGTCTGCTGAGTTGCAAGACAAGTTCGGCGGAATGTTAGTGAAAGCTGCCATGGCCATCGCCCATCGCCTCGGAGAAGATCTCTGAGTCTGTGGCTCCCTGAGCCCGTTGCGCTTTTGCTGACATTGTTTTCCCGGATCTTGCGACGGACCCCACGTCAGCACGTGTGGGTGGCGAGTCCGTGCCTTCGATAACCATATCCAGCACTACGGACCGGTTGTCGACGGTGATTTTTTGGGCGACCGCCTGAAGCGGTTCCTGTTGGAACATAGTCAGCAGGTAGTGTCCGGGGGCGGGAAGGGGAATCGTATAAATTCCGCGCGAATCTGCCCGCGAAGTTGCTACCCGCTCGCCCGTTGCCCGCAAGAGAGTCAGCACCGCGGCGGGCGCTGCCTCCCCGCGCGCCATCGCACGCCCGCTGATTTCAAGTCGTTCCTTTAGATGGAAGTCATGCTTGCCAGTCTCACCATCAAAGTCGAAGATTTCCGCTACCGGCGCCCACCCCCTCGCGCTGGCTACTACCACATACTTCCCGACCCCCGGCAGCGCAACGGAGTAGTTACCCTCGGTGTCCACGAGGCTCCAGTCAACGGGTTCGCCTTCCGTCTGAAGGACGCTGACGAGTGCTGGCGTCAGCGTCCTGTGGTTCGGCGCCAGGACGCGTCCCTGCACCACGAGCTCGGCTGCCAAAGCCGCAGAGCGATGTGTTGCTCGTGGGATGAAGAAAGCTGCTATAATGCATGCGCCGCACGCCAGCGCGGCCGTCCAGAAGACATCTCTGAATGCGTCAAACGATGGCAGCGCGGCTTCTCCTAAGGGCATGGTGACCGAGGTGAGGATCGCGGCGATCACGGCGCTGGATGTTGAGGTCCCGATTGAACGGACCAGGGTGTTCAAGCCATTGGCGGATGCAGTTTCCGTGATCGGAACCGCGCCCATGATCAACGTCGGCATGGCGGCATAGGCGATCGCCGTGCCGATAGCCACCACAGCGGAACCTAGTATCACCCAAGCGATGGAGTCATGAAAGAAGACCCGGCCGACATAGCCAATGATCATGACTCCAGCACCCGCCATGAGGGCGCTTCTGCCACCAAAGTTGCGAATGATCGCGCCCGCCGCTGGAGAAAAGATCACCATTGCCAACCCGGAGGGCACCATGCACAAACCGGCACTATAGACAGTAAGTTCAAGTCCATAACCGGTTGCTGCAGGGAGTTGAAGTTGCTGGGTGGTAAGGAGCATATTGGCAAACATGGCAAAGCCGACCAGCAGGGACGCGAGGTTGGTCATGAGAACAGGGCGCCGGGCTGTGGTCCGCAGGTTCACCATGGGGTGACCGGCCTTCAGCTGGTAGGGCACCCAAAAGACCATGAGAACAGCGGCGGCAAGAAATAGTAGGATCACAAGTTCCGAGCGCCAGCCCCATGATCCGCCCTTGGAGATAGCCAACAGCAGTGCGCCCAGTGCTGCGGACAGCACGAGCGCGCCGATGTAGTCGAAGCGGCCAGGCGAGCGGACTTTGGATTCGGGAACCACCAGGAGCACCGCGGCCAGCAACACAACGCCGGCAGCTGCGGAAACCCAAAAACAGGCCTCCCAGCCCAAGCCTTCGTAGAGGAGCCCCGCGAGGGGAAGCCCCATGGCGCTGCCAATGCCCAACGTGGCGCTCATGAGCGCAACGGCTGAACCCATTTTTTCCTTGGGAAGTTCATCGCGCATAATGCTGATCCCCACCGGGATCAGAGATAAGGAGAATCCTTGGAGTGCTCGGCCGATGATCGTCCAAAGGAAGGTCCCGCCCAGCGCCGCGATGATGGAGCCGACCACCATGATGGCTAGGCAGATTATCATCATCTTGCGCTTGCCGTACATGTCGGCACTGCGCGAGACCAAAGGAGTAGCCACAGCGCTGGAAAGCAACGTGACGGTCACCATCCAGGACGCATCATCTCCGGAGACCGAAAAGACGGCGGGAAAAATGGGCAGCAGCGGCACGACCAAGGTCTGCATCAGCGCGACAACGGTGCCGCTCAGTGCAAGCACTGCGGTGATGGCGGAAGCTTTGCGCTCCCGACGCGGGAAAGGGGGTGCTGTCATGAACGGAGAACCTTTTCGGGAAGAAGAAACCGCCGGCAATGAACGGGCGGCACCGAAGTTGGTGAACAATCGTTCATCAACAAGTGCATGGATTATGCCTCGGCAATTCCCAAGAGATCCAACACATCTGGGCGGAACAGGTCGATTAGTCCCTCCCAAGTAGAGGATGATAACCCACGAGACAGAGGTGGTGCCTTCAACGTGGTCCGATAAGCGCGGTTGCTCTTTCGGAGTGCATTCTCACGGTTACCAGGACTTGCTGGGGTGTTTGGGAACCTGCAACCAATTAAGATGGTCGCTGCTTGCTCAGCTGTTCGTAACTAGATCTTTTACGAACGAGTCTTCCCGACTTTGGCGTCCTCCCAATCGCAAACCTGCACAGCCACGATGTCAAAGCTGCCAAAGCAGACGCGGAGTTGCACGACATCGCATGCGGATGGGCTGACAGGCCGCGTGCGGAACGGGCTGGCCGAAACGCCGCTCCATCCACGCGTCCAAGCCGACTAACGGCGCCAGTGTCAAAGGAGCCTGCTTGTTCCTGCCCCTAAGCACGGTGCTTGCCTCGGCAGCGGCGCTTCCCGGCTGGATTTTAGATGCCCCCGCGAACGATACCTTCACCAAACCGTGAGCGCCATGATTTGCGGCCGGACGTCCCCGCGGAGGTCGTTGACAACACGGGTGTGCTTGTCGAAAACCATAGTCGGGCGCGAGGTCGTGTTGTAGGCCGGCCAGGCGAGGCTGCCCGTTGAGGGGTCGCCCTTCCTGGCGAAGTTCATCCAGGCTTCGAACATCTTGTCGCCGACAGCGAAGCGGTCTCCGTTCGGGTCAGCGGCGATGCGTGCATCGTTGGAGTCCTCGCCGTCCCAGGCGGCGCCATAGTCCTGGCAGTGGAAGATGAACGGAAGTTCGACGCCGTGAGGGGACCACATGCCGTCGAAGCACGGAGTCCTCCATTGGCATTCGTACGCGAATACAGAAGCCCCCACCTGTTCGGCTTTGGCCGACGACAGCCTCAGCGAGTAGTTCCAGAAGCCGATATCGGTTGTGATCCGGAGCAACAGCTCCTTCCACGGCAGCGACGGCAAGGTCCGCCGGTATTGGCCGATCAGGGGGACAAGCTCCTCGGCTTTGACGTTGTTGACAATCGCATAGGGCGCCAGCCTCCGAGCGAGATCGAGGTCGTCAGCAAACTCCATGTCCAAGTCCCCCTGGAACGTGCCGACAAAACCCACCGTCTCGTGCAGGTCCGTGCCGATCATCATCGGGATGTGACGGGCGGTTTCAGGGGCGCCGTCGGTCCAGGAGTTCCCCCTCAGGGTTCTGCCATCGATGACCGGACCGTACTTTAGGTAGTTCGTCAACCCATCAGGGGTCAACGCCGGATCGGTCACCTTCTCCAAGTAGCGCTTAATCGCCTTCGCCGGGGCGGATTGCAGGGCCTGGAGGTCGCCCTCGCAGACACCCAGTTCCCTGTACAGGCCAGCCGTTAGGGCCCCGGCGTCCTCGGCGGCGGCGAACCGCATTGGCGCGCCGCTCATCAGGATGGCCTTGTGGAAAAGGCCCCTGCCTTCTTCCATGGCTATCAGGGTCATGACCTTACCGCCTCCTCCGGACTGGCCGAAGATCGTGACGTTGTCGGGGTCGCCGCCGAAGGACGAAATGTTCTCCCTCACCCAGCGCAGCGCGGCAACGAGATCGAGCTGGCCAGCATTTCCCGAGGTGGCGAACCGCTCGTCGGCTGTCTCACCGAGATACGTGTAGCCGAATGCGTTCAACCGGTGGTTGACGCCGACTGCGATGACGTCGCCGCGGCGCGCCATGCCGCCGCCGTCGTACAACGGCGCACCCGCCGAACCTGAGAAATAGCCCCCACCGTGCAACCACACCATGACAGGCAGCTTCGACGCGAAAGTCGCGTGGTCGGGCGCCCAGACATTGAGGACGAGACAGTCCTCGCTCTCCTCGCTGCGGTCCACCCAGTCAGGCAAGTCCCGGTTGTTTTGCGGACATTGAGGACCTAGCTCGAGCGCATCCTTCACGCCCACCCAGGGAGTAACCGGCTGGGGCGGCAGGAAGCGATTCGGCCCCGCCGTCGAGGCGCCGTAGTGAATGCCTTTGAACACGGCCAGCCCGTCGACGACCAAGCCGCGCAACCTGCCGTTTTCTGTCTCGACGATCCGGAAAGCGAGCGAGACCGGAGCCGCAGAGCCCAGCTCAGGGCGCTGCATCAGTGCGACCTCGTTGCTTTCAGCGCTTTCTGAGTAATTGTCACTGGTCAAGGTGGGTCAGTCTCCTAGTATCGGCGCCAGATAAGTTCCGAGGGATCGATTGAAGCAGGTTTCAACAAACTCGAAGATTTAAAGAATGCCTGGTCCGTTTCCGGCAATTTCGCGGGCTGCCCATCTGGGAAGTCAATTACTGAGACGTTGTCATTCATGTTGCTACTACCTTCCGGTTTTCTTCCGGGAATGTTGAAAGCAACTTATGAGGCGGAACACAAGACTTGAAGTGTAGGATCCACGGCAAATTCAGCTACATCTCGGAGAGTCTCCAACGCGCTCGTCGTCTGTTCCCGCTGACGACAAGGACGCCCGCGTCTGAACAGTATCCTGTTCCCCTGCGCTTGAGGTGACGGAAGCCCATCAGGTTTCCGCCGCCGTCGACGACGGCAAGCCGGCACCGTCCCTGGGACTTGAGGCATGCAGTCGTCCGTTCGATTGGCCACAACTCCCTGGAGGCTGTTCTGCCCTCAAACCTTCCCAGTTGGACGGCGGGCGCCTCGTCGGGCGCTTCCTCTGGAATCTCAAAGCGCTCGATAGTTGTCAGAACCCCTCCGTCTGCAGCCACGACCTGGGCCGGCTGACGTGATCGTCGGCGAAGAGGGCGAATTCAATGATGGCTTCGATATTCTTGCCTGCGTTAACCACATCGGCGTATCCGAGGCACACAAGGAGCGCGCTGCGTGCTTTGGAGACGAGTTGCATGCGGGCGGTTGACCCCAATGGCCCGTTTCCTTCGAAGCCACGGGCTTACAACTCGGCGGTGCTGAAACACAACACCGCCGAGGCCTCTAGAAAGCGCCGATCGTCATGCTTACTAGCTCGTTCGGTTCCTCGCTTTGACTCCTTAGGAGGGAACTACGGGCAGTTCGATATACGACGGACGGGCGGCGTCGTGGTACAGCCGCTGCTGCGCAGTGACGAACCGAGCGTCGCACTGGTTCCCGGTGTTCAGGTTACGATCCCAGCGCGGAAAGCAGCTATTCGTAATCTGCACCCGCAATCGATGCCCTGCAAGGAACACATTGCTCGTAGACCATAGATCAATCTCGATCTCGCGACTTTCATCGGCACCACGATCTATGCGGACAATGCCATCGCTGAGGTTAATCGAGCGGCCGTCCGGCTCGACGTCGCACAGGCGCGCAACCCAGTCGGTCGACGGCGCCGAGCTCTGAACGTTCAGGCGCACCCGAATGCGACCGGTCACTTCGAGGTCCTCCTCGAGCGCCTCCGAGGTGAAGACAAGAACGTCGGACCGGGCCTCGATGGGTGCCTGGTCGATGGGCCCGCGAGGGAACGGGCTGATGTTGTTATGCCCTCCGTACGTGGGGACCGGATCGGCAGGGTCGTAGACGAGCTCACTCGGCGCTTCGCCGCTTACCGGCGCCACCGTACTCAGGCCACCGTCTGAGTGCAGATTCCACTGCTCCATGCGGGCACGCTCCAAAGGCCAAGATTCTTCGTTGCGCCACTCATTGCGGCCCATGACAAACAGCTGCACGGGCGACACATCGCCTGCGGGGGCGTCATCGACGAGATGATGCCGGAGGAAGGCCAGCACTTCCTCGTTCCATCCGCCGTGCGGATAAGCAGCCGCGTCGCGCATCGACATGATCCCGAAGTCCCGCTCGCCGACCATGTTCATGAAGTCGACATGGGACCAAGGACCGACAATCAAACGAGTCTCGCGGCCTATCGACCGCATCGCCATGTAATTGTCGAGAGTCCCCTGCCCGCTGCTATCGAACCAGCCCGTGGTAAAGAGGCTAGGTACCTCGATGCGCTCGTGGCTTCCGGCGATGCGCATATGTTGGGTGGCCTCGATCTCATTAACCGCCGCCAGCTCGACAAACGGGGGCGGTGCGTGTCGTCGCAGGACCGGCAGTTCGTTGACCGGAAGGCCCCAATAGCCGTCCTCTGCCAGGCGGTCGATGTCGGAGATCAGCGCGTCGGCACGCTCGGCCTCCTCGCCGTCTGTCAGGCCGATCCGGGACAACCAGTCAAAGCCTGCGAAGAGTGGCCAGGAGGTGGCGTTCGCCAGCTCGACGGCACCCCCGCGAGCCACCAGACCGTTACACGGGTCCGACCATGTCATCAGGGGCGTGATCGCTTTGAGCGCCGACGGTTGCTCGAGCGCCGCCAACAATTGCGTGTTACCGCAGTAGCTGCCGCCGATCATGCCCACGCGACCACTGGAGCCGGGCAACTCGGCGGCCCAGGCCACGGTGTCTGCGCCGTCGCGTCCCTCGTGCCGAAGGGGCTCCCACACACCATCTGATGCATGGCGGCCCCGGACGTCCTGGACGACTACGATGAAGCCGCGCTGTGCCGCCTCTGTAGGCGAAATTCCATTCCATGCGTTTTCGGTAATGGCGCCCTTGTCATAAGGCGTGCGGACCACCAACGTCGGCCAACGCCCATCGCCGGTCGGACGGTACACGTCCGCCCTCAGCACAACCCCGTCGCGCATGCGTGCGGGAACATTAAACTCGACGAGCACAGACACGGCTGCACCGCTGGGACCCTGCGCGACGTCGTTACTCAATCCAAGTTCCGTTGTACTCATGCTTACTCCTTCACACTTGCGCCAGTTCACCCGAGGCGGGATATGCGTCACGCTAGGACAGCTGCTCCAGCGACGCTATTGGAATAGCACCAATCGCCTGACACAAACTCTGGTCAAAGTCTTGTTGGCAGGTTGGCTTCAATCGATTGGTGAACGCCCGGTAACACCTCGAGCAATGACAACGCCTGCCAGAAAACGCGGCAAATGTGCTGGCAAGGCCTCTCCAACGCCACTATTAACGGTTATCGGGTATAACGACCGGGTCACCCAGAGGAGTCATGTATTTTCTTGATATTTTCACGCTATCTCGGGCAATTCCAGACCACTCCCCGGTAGGAGCGCTCCAATAGTTTGTGAATCCCTTGGAGCCTCGAACCCTAAGCTCGTGTCGCGCGCCCATCCCCTCGAACAAATCTGGCTAGCCGAGGGACCACCGGCATGTCGCGCCCGTGACCCGCAATCTCGACTGGGACATGAAATCCACAGACCAAGCACGAAACAAGTCATCCACACCAAAAGCTGGCGACCGACCTCGCTAAACCCGCCTAACCAACTGACGGATCCTGGCTCACGGCAGTCCTAAACCAGGTGGACTCCTCACCGGTGACCGTCGTAGCCGTCAAAGAAGCCTCCGCCTCAACCCGCCACACGGCGACGTGTAGCTCTTCCGTCCCGGACTCTCCGTCTCCGAGCTCACCCACCCGGCCGACGCATCTTCCTGCCACGCTGTAGCCTCAAAGACTGCCTCGCCGAATAACTCCTCCGACTCGGACCCCGAAGTGTTCGGCGAAGCGACCCGTACCCTGAGTACTTCCCAGCGCGTCACCGAGTGGCCGGCCGCTTTCGACCGGCCACTCGGGATCGCACTTTGGCGGCAAAAAGCTACCCAATCCAAGGCTCAATCATTGTCGGCCGATGTTACTGTATGTTTCTGGCTTCGCCTTGCGGTAAAAGAGAGCCATCATGATGCCTAAAACAAATAGACCCACAATCAGTGTCATCAAGGCGGCGCTTAGCACAGGCGATCCTCCAACAAGGGCCGTGAAGTCCAGAGCTGCCAAAATCAGGCCGGTCCCGAGCCCAAGGATTCCCAGAATCGGGAACACAATTCTGCTCCAGACCGTGTGACCCATGCCGTGCCGACGCAGGTAGAGCGGGACCGCAATACTAGCCACAAAAATGACGCCCAGAATCACGAAGCTTGAGATCCCGAGCGCTGCCGCGTAAACGTCGATAGCAGCCAGCCCGGCAACCGCGACGATGACGTTGAGGACCAGGCCAGCAGCGCTCGTTGCCATTGATGCCATATATGGCGACCCATGCCGGCTGTGTACGCTGCTGAGCTTTCGCGGAAAGATCTTGTCTGCGCTGAGATTGAACAAATAGCGTGCGGTGATGTTGTGTCCGGCCAGAATGACAGCAAAAGTACTGGTGTTGACGAAGATCGTGGCTATGTCAGAGAACACGATGCCTCCGAAGTCCACCAGTGTGCCGGTCATGGATCCGGTGGGATCGGCGGTTGCGAGTTCGACAGCTTTGTCGATGCCAAGGGCGTTAATAAACCCCAGCGATGACACGGCATAGATGGTCATTGCAACTGCAATGACTGCAAACGTGACGCGTGGAATGACACGATTCGGATTCCGGACCTCTTCACGGAACAGGACGGTAACTTCGAAACCACCGTACATGCCAAGAGCAAGGAGCAGCCCCGAGCTGAAGGAACCATCGAACCAGTGAGTCGGGAGAAGGGGGGCCATTGAGATGCCGGCATGGTTAGCTCCGCTGTTGATGAAGACAAAGAGGTCATACCCGACAATGATGATGATCTCAAGGAATAGGAATGCCGTCAGGAACTTCGCGGAAAGTTCGATGTTGAAGTAGCCGAGGACTCCAGCTCCGGCCCAGAAAACGGCCGCCCAGACCCACCACGGGAGGTCAGGCCCGTTCATGGTGGTATGGACGAGTTCGCCCAGAACGATACCGCCGAAAGGTAGGGTTCCGGCATAGACGCAGAAGTAGCCGAGCAACGCGACAAACCCTGATCCCAGACCTACTTCCCGTCCAAGTCCTGCCGTGATCATGGAGTAGAACCCGCCTGGTTTCGGCATGATCTTGGACATGCGAGTGAACCCAACGGCGAAGCATCCTAGGATGAGGCCCGCAACAACGAATGAGATAGGCGTGCCAAGTCCGCTGCCGGTGGCGACCATGATCGGGATAATTCCGATCACGACCACCATGGGGGCGTTGTAGGCCATCACGCTGAAGAAGAGCTCGAGGGATCCCATCTTGCCTGACAGATGTGGCCCCGACTGTTGCGTCTTTCGGGTCGTCATTCCACTTATAGTGTCCATAACCTGTGCCTTCTTGGTAAGTATTTGAATTGTCTGCGGGCGGGCGGTCACTTACTGGATCGCTTCGTTGACCATCTCGACTTCCGCGGGGTTAGACCAAGGATGTGCTGCCTTCGACGGAGACCTACTTTGTGGCTTCGGTCACTTCCGGCGTAGACAGATAGTGCCGTCTTATCGCTGCCATCGGAAACTAGAAAACTGCCGAAGGCATGCTGCCCACGTTGGCACTAGTCCAACAGCAGCTGCTCCCGAACGTACGGCATCACGCCAAGTCGGCTGGATGAGGCAGCCAAGTTTCTGGTCTTCATCCAAAGCTTTGATCGAGGATCGTCGCGCGGCCAATGGCCCACGGGGCAATGGTGAGCGATGGCCCCAATAGCTGATCCGGTCTCGGCCCAGCGAGCCGTCCTGTGATCTGCGAAAACTCCAGAATACTGACGAACCCTCTGGCTAACTCCCCGACCGCCCGGGTAGCGCCGAACGAGAACGGGCCGGGAAGATCGCTGCCGCCCTGAAGCTTCCAACGTTCGCACGTGTACACCGGAAAATCGCTGGAGCCCCGCCGGATCAGCAACCCCTTGCGCTGATTTTCGGACATACACGGGAATGAATATCGATCCGGAGCGCTTGTCAGAATCGCCCTGGGGGTGGAAACCCTAATTCAGCCCTGGATCCTTCAGTGCCCCCTGCACGTCAGACGGACCAGTCGCAGGCGGCGTCTTCTGAAGGGACACCAGAAGAGGCGCTTTTCCGTGGTCATGAGCCGCTATAGGTATGCAGAAGCGATCGGCAGATTAGTACCGGGGCTTTGGGAAGGGGACAGATTATTCGAAGGGGAACCCTCGGCCCTCGCCATTTTTGGTCGAACGGACCACATGCTTCATCATCCTCGTGCACCTGGCAGGGAACCGCGGAGCTGAGAATCCACGCGATCGCGGCCGAAGCCATGAGACTTCCGCCAGCCCAATCTATTAGCCATTGACGCTCCGCATCGGACCAGCTATCTTCGAATGTACAGATGTACATTCACAGTGATGCGCATCACGTATGATCCCAAAACGATGGAGTAGCCATGTCTGTAGAAGCCAATCCCCGCCGATCCCCTGCCGACGAGTACACCGGACCTCCCGCCGAGCTATTCCGAGGGCAGGATTGGTTTACGCGCGACCTCGAAGCGATCTTTTACTCCAAGTGGCTCGTCGCCGGCCACGTCGACCAACTCGACCAGCACGGAAAATACGGTTACGTCACTTTCCGGGTAGGCGCAGCCGAGGTTCTTGTCCGCCGCGCAAAGGACGGTAGCCTCCGCGCGTACCACAACGTTTGCCCCCACCGCGGCGCCCGGCTGTGCGATGGACCCAGCGGTGACGCCCGCAGTCGGAACGTAGTTTGTCCATACCACCAGTGGACCTTCGGAGTTTCCGACGGCGACCTGTTGAACTCGCGAGGTATGCACGCAGACTTCGACAGCGCGTCTTACGGCCTTAGGCCAGCGCACGTTGACGTCTGGAACGGGATCATTCTCATTTCTTTCGCAAACGAGGCACCCCCCGCGATCACCGAGAGCCTCCACGAGGTGGACGCGGGGGGATATGACCTCAGCAGTATGAAGCTGGCCGCTACCTCTTCACACGAGATTGCAGCGAACTGGAAAATTGTCGTCGACAACAACATGGAGTGTTACCACTGCGGGGTCAGCCACCCTGAGCTGTCGGAAATTTTGGACTGGGAGTTCCTCGACGACGAGGAAAACTTCGACAGCTTCTGCACCCAGAGGGCCGCTGGCCTCGATGTGTTTACGTTCCCACTCCCTGTACCGCACGTCTCGATCGGAGGCAAAAGGGTCAGTGCGGTTCCTCTTTCGAGACTCGACGGGCAGCCCGCTGCAGAGTCTCACGCCGTGCACTGGGAACCGGGAATCGCCCTCGTGGCCGCTGAGGACCATGCGTGGCTCTTTGTGCCCATCCCCACCGGCCCAAGCACCACCGAACTTCGTCAGTACTGGTTCGTCCACAAGGATGCCGTCGCTGGTACCGACTACGACGAAAAAACACTAATGGAGTTCTGGAACACCACCATGCTCCAGGATCGCGGCCTATGCGAAAGCGTGCACCAAGGGATGGCCAACCCGGCATACAGGTCAGGTCCGCTGAATCGCAAGTATCAAGGATTCAATGCTGGGTTCTACCGCTGGTATGAACAGCAAATGGTGACACGTTTCCCCGATCTCGCCAATCAGGTAGTTCCTTTGCGTGGCCCAGGAAGCGGTAACGGTGAATAGCTCGTATATAATGCGACCCAAGTCAGGAGAGCTGCGGTGAACGCCGACATGAGGAGTCGACATTATCCGTCCGCGACTTTGACGGACGAGTACGACGGTGAAGCTGTGGTTGTTGACAAGATTCTCGCTGCGGACGGAGTGGTAGCCCTTCACCTGGGGGCACCAGGCGGAGGGGAACTCCCGTCGTGGTCGCCAGGCAGCCACCTGGACCTTGGGATTCCAGGTCTACCAACGCGTCAGTACTCGCTATGTGGAGACCCCCACGACCGCGCTACCTACCGAGTTGGAGTTCTTCGTTCCCCGAGCTCAAGAGGTACATCGCGCCACATCCATGACAATCTTCGCGTCGGCGACACCGTCAACCTTCGAGGTCCGCGCAATCATTTCCCGCTTCGGGAGGCGGCCCGCTACATCTTTGTAGCAGGCGGGATCGGCGTTACCCCCCTGCTACCGATGATTGCTCATTTAGAAGCAGCGGGGGCCCAATGGACGTTGGCCTACGCTGGGCGCCGCAGACAGTCCATGGCGTTCCTCGACGAGTTAAGCCGCTATGGTCCCAAGATTGCCTACTTTCCGAAAGACGAGACAGGCCCGGTGGATCTCGCGTCAGTTCTGGGTGAACCAGATGAAGACACCTTGATTTACTGCTGCGGACCAGAGCGACTACTTTCTGACGTGCAGGCGCATTCCGCACGATGGCGCCCTGAGGCCCTGCGCTTGGAAAGGTTTTCGCCAAGAATCCAGTCACAAGAATCCGGCACGGACACCGAGTTCAAAGTCAAGCTCGCTCGCAGCGACCTTGAGGTGGCTGTGCCGGCGGACCGCACCATCCTCGATGCCGTACGGGCTGCGGGAGTGCCGGTCGAGTCGTCTTGCCGAGAAGGCATCTGCGGGACGTGTGAGGTGACGGTGCTTGACGGGCTCCCCGACCACCGTGACTCCGTGCTGGACCAAGACGAACGTGATGCCAATGACTGTATGATGATCTGCGTTTCGAGATCGCGCCATCAGCGGCTCGTGTTAGATCTCTGACCTGCATGCATCCGAAACCGAGGGTCAGGGGTGTTTGAGCCAACATGGGTTACTCAGCACCTAGCTGAAGACCTGTTATGGCGTTGGTCGCTAATCAAAGTCATCGACAAAGGAGATCCGGGTTCGTCCGATCCTGCGGCATAGAGGATGATGGTATTCGTGCCTAAGGGAGTAATAGATACAGATCGCCGCAACCGTCTGGTTCACGCCGCCGCGGAAATAGTTGCGCAGCGCGGTGTGGACGGGCTGACGCACCGCGCTGTCGCTGCGGCGGCGGGAGTCCCGTTGGGCTCGACGACATATCACTTTCGTTCGTTAGATGATCTTTTGCTCGCGGCTGTGGAGCAAGCCAAGGAGCGTTGGGACTCATCCGTTGCGTTCTGGGAAAGGAATTTGGCGGCGGGCACCGAACTCGCGCGTGCGTTATCGGAGTTCACAGCACGGATGACGAACGAAACTCGACCTCAGGCAATCGTCGAGTACGAGCTTTACATCGCGGCTCTACGTCGACCTGCCTTGCGGAAGCTCAGCCTGGATTGGGATGAAACTCTGCCGAGAGCGGTCGCTCGACATACTGACTGGTTAACGGCGCAGGCCCTTTCAATGGCGGTCGACGGTTTGGTTGTGCGTTCACTGGTCAGCGGCAATCCACTCGATGTAACCGCTATCGAACCGATCTTCCAGCGCATCCTTCGTGGCTGAGACAGGGGCGCGACAGGCTGGCTAGAACGCCTGCTCCGAATGTTCCTTTCGGCGGCGCCTCCTGCGGCCGCTTCGGGACCAACGGTTAAGTGGCTCGAACCGGGGATCGGGATCAAGCGAGCGCCCGGATAAAAAACCCGAGGGCCTGAGCCCTGAACTGATTCCTGTTTGTTGGACTGGCTGCATTTCAATCCTAAAACTGCGAGGGCCTGGGCTGGGTATTGCACCGCCTGCGTAGCTTTCACTGCTGGCACCCAGTAATGGCGCCAGAACAGCTTATGCACCGTCCGTTCCCCTTCGGGCATCGTGAACAGCTGATCACTGCTGCACGGCCTACCACCAACGGGATCAAGAGGTCCACGGGAGCACGGTTCAGCCCGATGGTCCGCTTGCCTGCGCTCGTCTTCGTTGGACCGATGTAGAACTGGTTCTTCCCGTCCTGCTTCCACACCTTATTGATTCGAGCTGTCGCCGGTTTCCCCACCAAATCGATGTCAGCCACGGTCAGCGCCGTCGCCTCCCCAAAGCGAGTGCCTGTCATCATCAGGAAGCTAGAAAAGTCCCGATACCACTCCCCATGCCGTCCATAATCAACCCGAACTCAGCATGGGTGAGGAACATCATTTCGTCCTCGGCCTTCTCAACGCTGGGCAACTGCATGCCACGGCAGGGATTGCGCCTGATGAAGCCGAGCATTTCGGCGGAGTTCATTGACGCAGAAATGAGGCCATGCACGTTCTTGATCGGTTTCGGTGAGCGGCCCTTGGCCATCATCGCCTTCACCCAGTAGGCGATCATGCGGCAATCCAGCTTGTAGACGGGGACGTGTGGCAGAACCAAGGTCTAGCCCGCTGATGAACTCCTCAACTGAAACATCAATTTCCTTCAGGGGCTGCTGGCTGAGTGGTTGGCCCGGAGCGATCCGTTTCGAAGCGTCCCGCAGATGAAAAAGCGCACGCTCGAGGTCGGGCAGCTCTTCCATTGGCACCGGAAACGGGCGGCGGACGCCGGCTGTGATGAGGCGACGTTCTCGGTCGGAACGTCTGGCTTCACACGGACGCCGTATCGCGCCACCTCGCGGCGGATATTGGGCTGCAGAGCGCGATTGATCCAACTGCCACCCAGCTCAACGGTCGGGGGCTCCTGTTCTTTGAAGGGTCGGGCGTAGGTCCTTCCCCCGATCCTGGTGCCCCCCTCGAGGACCACTACTGAGTAACCTCGATCGGTGAGGTCCCTGGCAGCGACAAAGCCGCCGAACCCCGCGCCGACAACAAGAACGTCGTATGTCATCTTCTCCAAGCACATCGTTGTGTGGCGGCTCCTGCGCCGGCCCGTTCTGACGGTCACCGCCATCCCGACGAGTTGCCTGCGGCCGATTCCCGCGAGGGCCTGCTCGCCCTCCCGGAAGACACCGCTTTGTTCTTGCGCACCGCTCAGCGACCGAAGCCAATTCCTTTCGAACACGCCAATCTACGGCGCAACTACCGGCCACTGACTTTGACAGACCCTTCAGCACAACATACTGGTACGCGTGCATATTCAATTCGAACGATTCGAGCCCTTTTGAGCGACGATTCAGGTTTACGGAAGCCCCATTGTCGGCTCTTCAAGATCCTCGGGGAGCGCCTAAAGCGATATGCTCGAGCACACGGGCAGCTACGTTGACCATGACATCAGCCATGCAACGGCGGCTCAGATCCAACCAGACTTAGAGGAGGAGATTCTCCGTGGCAATATGTCGGTAGAAGTCGACGTGCTCCGCGGGGAGCGGGTCCTTGTTCAGGATGACGTCGGCTGCTTTTTCGGCGATCATCATGACCGGTGCGTATGTGTTGGCGTTCGGGATGGAAGGCATCACCGACGCATCGACGACTCGAAGGCCCTCAACGCCGTGCACCCGGAAGCTGTGGGGATCGACGACGGACTGGTCATCGTTGCCCATCTTGCAGGTCCCGCAGGGGTGATAGGTGGTCTCGGCGTCCTGGGA
>NZ_JBFTJT010000028.1:0-15050 GCF_056395565.1 Paenarthrobacter sp. 10L412
ATCAGCGGTCTCCCGGCACCTACCAACCCCGGTGACAACACTCTCAAGATCATCGGATCGACAGAGGAACGCAATCATGCCGGGGCAGCAGGCCAGCACACCCACATCCTGCACCAGGAAACGGGCTACGAAAAAGGTAACGAGGGATGCCAGCAGGGGGTGTGGATGTGAGAGAGGATGCCAGCAGGGGGTGTGGATGTGAGAGAGGATCCGTTTTGAGCGATGCTCTCTCACATCGTGGCCTGTTTTCGAGAATGCTCGGTCAGGCGAGCAGGGCGCGGGTGTGGTCGTTGAGGAACATGCCCCGGGGGTCGAACTCGCGGCGGACCTGGATAAAGGTGTCCAACTCCGGGTAGAGGCGCTCAAGGCGGCTCCGGGTCATGAAGTGGATCTTTCCCCAGTGTGCGCGGGGCTCGAATTCCTGCAGGAGCGCGTCGGCGTCCCGGAAGAACTGCCAGTAGTCGGTTCCGGGCTCGGTGGTCAGGGTGATGACGGTGCTGTCGCGCCCTTGGAACTGGGACATGTAGGCGTCGTCGGACTTCACCCAGCGGACCTCCACCGGGTACTTCTGCTCGGGATATCTGGTGCGGATCAGGTCCTGGATGGCCTCAACAGCCACCAAGCCATCTTCGCTGCGGACGAAGTACTCGAGCTCGTGGAACTGGGTAGTGAAGCCGCCCGGGTAGATCCGGTAGGAGCGATCCAGTCGGGCGCCTTCAACCGTGGAAAGCCCGCGTTCGTCCTGGACGTCCACAATGTTGTAGCGCTTGGTGTAGCTGCGTCCGCCCATGGCATGGTCCGGTGAACCGGGGAGGTCCAGAAGCTCGCAGGAATCGTCCTCCGGGCACCAAAGGAAGGAGTAGTGCCTGTTGGAATCGATATCGTCCTGCCACGTCGAAGCGGTTTCCGCCCAGGTGGGATAGGTGATCTGCTCCTGGAGGTAGTAGCTGTCCTCAACAGCCAACTCCACTTCCAGGAAGATCCCCAGCGTGCCCAACGCAACCTGTGCAGCCCGGAGTTCCCGGAGTTGGCCCTCCCCGATTTCCACGATCTCGCCGTAGCCGTTGATCAGCTTCACCCAGCGAAGGTTGGAGGAAAAACTGCCCAGGTTTTTGCCCGAGCCGTGCGTGCTGGTGGCCAGGGCGCCGGCGATCTGCTGCTTGTCGATGTCACCCTGGTTCCCCAAAGCCAGGCCCTGCTCCCAGAGCGAATCTCCGAAGGCGTTGATCGTGGTTCCGGCAAGGGCTCGGGCTCTGCGGGCCACCCGATCGGTTCCCGTGATAGCAGAGAGCCCGGACATGTCCATCAGCACTCCGCCGGTTTGGACCAGCGGTGAGGACGAATGGCCTGAACCGACCGCCCGCACAGGCAACCCTTCGCGGATGGCGAAACGCACGGCGTCGAGCGCTTCTTGTTCATTCCTGGGCCGAACCGTAAAGGCGGGCGTCGCGCTCTGGTTTCCGCCCCAGTTGGTCCAGGTCACGTCCGTCCCGAAGGGGGCTGAAGGCGTGGCGGCACCTGGCAGAGAGGCAGGGCGGGAAACGTTGGTGGTCATGGTGAAAGCTCCGTTGCTTGTCTGGATTCTCATGCGCCGTGGTTGATCATCACGTGCTTGGTGCGTGAGTAATCGTCCAGGGCGTAGAGCGAGAGGTCGCGGCCGTAGCCGGATCCCTTGAATCCGCCCCACGGTACCTCGCACGCCAGGACAAGGTGTGCATTGACCCAGACCGTGCCGAAGTCCAGTTGCTTGGGAATTCGGAGGGAAAGGCTGGAGTCGCGCGTCCAGACCGACGCCGACAGGCCGTAGGGGCTCTCGTTCGCGCGGGTCACGGCTTCTTCGGTGGTGCTGAAGGTCTCCACGGTGACAACGGGGCCGAAGATCTCGTGGGTGGCGATGTGGGCTCCCGCGGGAACGTTGGAGATGACCGTTGGCTCGATGAAGTAGCCGGGTCCTTCCAGTGCCGAACCACCAATGGCCACGTGGAGTCCCGCCTCGCGCGCTTCGGCCAAGGATTCCTTGACGCGTTCAAAGTGGGGCCGGGAAATCATGGGGCCGATTTCCACGTCGTCGCCGGCTTCGGGAGCGCCAACTATCAGCGTGCTGACTTCTCGCACCAGGTGCTGGGTGAACTCTTCGGCCACGGACTCGTGCACCAGCACGCGGCAGGCAGCACCGCAGTCCTGGCCGGCATTCCAGAATCCTGCATTGCGGACTCCAGCAGCGGCCGCGCGGAGATCGGCGTCGGGGAAGACAACAACCGGCGCTTTGCCGCCAAGTTCCAGGTGGACGCGCTTGACGGACTTGGCCGCAGATTCAGCGACGGCCTGGCCGCTCACGACGCTGCCCGTCAAGGCAACAAGGGCGATGTCCGGGTGCTCCGAAAGCCGCTGTCCCACAGTGCGTCCTTGTCCGGTGACCACGTTGAGGACTCCATCCGGGATGCGTCCGGCGAGCAATTCTGCCAGCTTCAGGGTGGACAACGGGGTTTGCTCGGACGGCTTGAGGACGATGCTGTTGCCGGCAGCCAGAATCGGTGCGACCTTCCAAGCAGCCATCAGCAGCGGATAGTTCCAGGGGGTGATCACACCCACCACGCCCACGGGTTCCCGGAGGATCACGGAGGTGTGGTCAGTGGCGTAGTCGCCGCCGGCCATGGACGTCAGGGTGCGGGAAGCCCCGGCCATGAAGCGGAACGTATCGATGGTGCTGGTGACATCGTCCTCGGCCACCGCCTGCGGCTTGCCGGTATTGGCGGACTCGATGAGTTCGAACGCTTGCCGGTTCTCTTCAATGATGTTGGCGATCAGGTTCAGGACGTCCGCGCGCTCCTTGGGCGTAGTGGCACCCCAGGTCTTTTGGGCGACGACGGCGGCCTGGACAGCGGCGTCGACATCATCCGCCGTGCCCGCCTGCACTGAGGCGATGACCTGCTCGGTGGTGGGGTCCACGACGTCGATCAGCTCACCGGTGGAGCCCGGGACGAACGATCCGTTGATGAAGTGCCCCGCCGGAGGCAACGGCAGCGGCAGGCTGCCAGCGTCCTCAGAGGTGGAGCGTCGAACGGTGAACTGGACGGTTTCGGGGTGGGCAGTGTCTGTGAGGGTCATGACAATTCGCTTTCAGATGAGGTCTGGAGTGAGTGCAGTGGAACGAAGGGAAGCAGCCTCTGATTTTTGACGGAAGATCCGGGCCGCGAAGTAGTAGAGGGGAGCAACCACCACCAGGCCGACGAGCCAGGAGATGTCCACGCCGCCCAACGCGGCGGCCATGGGGCCGGTGTAGATTGCGGTTGCCGAGAAGGGAACCTGGATCAGGGCGCCTGCGAGGTAGGAGCCGATGGCGACCCAATTGAACCGCCCGTACACGCCGCCGTCGCGCTTGAAGAAGTCTTCAACCCGGTAGTCGCCGTGCCGCAGAAGGTAGTAGTCCACCAGGTTGATGGCGGTCCAGGGGACCAGGACGTACATCAGGAAGGAGAGGAAGTTTGTGTAGAAGAGGATGAAGTTGTCCCGGGCGAACAAGGCGATGGAGACAGCGACGACGAAGAGGATGATCGCCGCGATGCTGCGGGTCTTGGCGCGTGGCAACCAGGAGGGCTTGAACGTTTGGCCGATGGTCAGGGTGCACAGGACGCCGCAGTAGAGGTTCATGGCGTTCGAGGCCGCGACACCCAGGCAGAAGATACCCACGATGATCAGGGTCCACGGCTGAAGCAACGCACCCAGGCTGCCAACGATTTCCACGTTGTCGGCGCTCATGGTCATGGCGAGGGTGCCCACCAAGGCGCCCAGGATCATGGGGAACAACGTTCCCAGGACGCAGCCTGAGTAGGAAGCCCAGAACGCCGGTGCTGACCCTGTGCCCTGCGGCATGTAGCGGGAGTAATCCGATACGTAGGGTGCGTAGGCCAACTGCCACAGGGCCGAGACGGAGATGGTCCCCATGAAGCCAACCCAGTTGAAGTTGCCCTGCTCAAGGAAGCTCGCGGGAAGGCCGTGGACCACCAGGATCCAGACGAAGGCGAGCAACAACGCCAGGCCCGCAGCAACGCTAAGGACGCGGGCATAAGCGTGAATGAGCCGGTAGCCGAAAATCGTCGCGATAACGCTGACCACGCCGATGATGATGATGCCGGCATCCACGCTGATGCCGGGGCTGACGGCGGCCATCGCTTCGCCGCCAAAGACGAGGTTTGCGGCGAAGAAGCCGACGTACATGACCACCACGATGACCACGATCAACAAGGCGCCGAAGGAGCCGAACTGGCCACGGGTCTGGATCATCTGCGCCACGCCCAGTTGGGGACCTTGGGCTGAGTGCAGCGCCATGAAGACGCCGCCCACTACGTTGCCGATGATGATGCCCACCAGCGCCGGCACGAAACCCAGGCCGAACACCGTGGTGGCGAGCCCGCCGGTCACGATGGTCATGATCATGATGTTGGAGCCAAACCAGATCGTGAAGAGATCCCTGGCCTTGCCGTGGCGCTCGTTCAGCGGGATCGGCTGGATGGTTTTGTCCTCAAGGCGCGGTACTTCGGTTGTTGGCGCGGTGCTCATGATGCACTCCGGGAGGTAGAAGTCAGTTCACGGACAGCGGGGCCGGTGGCTTTGCTGCGGTTCACCATCAGGCCGAGAAGGTCGAAGACGAGAGTGGCGGCGGCGACGGTTGTGATGTCCGCATGGTCATAGGCCGGAGCGACCTCCACGACGTCGGCGCCCACAATGTTGATGCCGTTCAGTCCGCGGAGCAGGGCCAGGAGTTCACGGGAGTGGAGCCCGCCCATCTCCGGGGTGCCGGTCCCAGGTGCGAACGCGGGATCGAGGACGTCGATGTCGATGGACACGTAGACAGGGGTGTCGCCGAGCCTGTCCTTCACCTGCTGGATGGCAGCCGGGACGCCGATGACATCCAGGTCCGAGCAGCGGATGATCTGGAAGCCGAACTCGTGGTCCCTGAGGAAGTCGTTGCGGTCATAGACCGGGCCGCGGATGCCTACGTGCATTGACTTGTCCTCCACAAGGAGGCCTTCCTCGAACGCCCGACGGAAAATGGTTCCGTGAGTGACGGGCTGGTCAAAGTAGGTGTCCCACGTGTCCAGGTGAGCGTCGAAATGCAGCAACGCCACCGGGCCATGGACCTTGTTCAACGCGCGGAGCATGGGAAGGGCGATGGTGTGGTCGCCGCCGATGGAGATGAGCCGCTTGTCCTCGCTGATCAGGGGCAACGCCTGCTCCTCGATCTCACGGACTGCCCGGGTGATGTCGTAGGGAGTGCAGGCGATGTCGCCCGCGTCCACAACCTGGGCTTCGTAAACGGGTTCGACGTCGAGCTCCGGGTGGTAGCCCGGGCGCAGGAGGCGCGAGGCCTCGCGAACCGCGGCAGGACCGAAACGGGCACCAGGCCGGAAGGAGGTTCCGCCGTCGAACGGGACACCGACGATCGCAATGTCGTAATCCGGAACCCGGTCGATTTGGGGGAGGCGGGCGAAGGTGCCGAGGCCGGCATACCGGGGGACTTTGGTTGCGTCGACAGGGCCGATGGGCTTGTGGATTGTCATTGACGGATCCTTAGTGTGAGGGGTGCTCGCCATTGAGCGGGAAGTAAGTAATTCCATTCTTCGTGACGCGGGTCACGGCGAATAGCGGTACATTGACTACAAATGGCCGAGGCGCTTAGACGAATGTCTAAACAGCCCAATGGCCCCCGGAATCATAGAGTCAGGAACCCTTCCGATGGCAATCACCGTCGCCGAGCTCGTGGCTGAACCCCAACTGGGGCTCACCCTCCTGGCCGGTGATGCTGGCCGCGACAACCGGATCACCTGGGCGCACACTTCGGACCTGCCCAGGCTGTGGGAATGGGTTACCGGCGGTGAACTCATGATGACCAATGGGCTGTCGATTCCCGCAGACGCCGAGGGACAAGTGGCGCTGGCAGAGGCACTGATGGACAGTGGGGCAAGCGCGCTGGCGATCGGCGAGAAGATGCACGCTCCCCCGCTGACGCAGGAGTTCCTGGCGGCCTGCGACCGGCTACCGCTGCCGCTGATCAGCATCCCGTACCCGCTCCCGTTCATCGCGATCGCCCGCTCGGTTGCCGAATCTTCCCTGCTCGAAGAGTCCCGGCGCTTGCGGCAGACAGCCAGGGTCTACGATCTTCTCCGCACGGCCGGAGCCTCCGAGGACCATTGGCAGAGCCTGGTCCAACGGCTTGCCACCGAACTGGACGCGGAACTGTTCGTGGTGGATCGCCGCTGCCTCCATCCCTGGCATCCCGAGGGACAGCGGCTCCCGGAGTTCCTCGCGAATGAATGGGCTCCGCTTTCCGGGCAGGTGTCCTTGGCGGGCAAGAATTTCCAGTGGCACCGGATCAGGGGCCGGCACGTGCTGACCATGGACATCCCGACCCACGCCAATGCGCTCCTCGTGGTGCTGCCCAACAGCGAACCGCACCCGGACGCCGTCGTACTCCTGCACGCGGCAACCGTGCTGGGACTGCAGCTCTCGCGCATCGTTTTGTCCTTGGAAGGCCGCCACCGACTGGCTGGCGAGTTCCTGCTGCAGGCCATGGATGGGCGCTTGGGCGCGGCCGAGATGGAGAGCAGGCTGGCAACTTTTGGGGTTCCTCCGCAGGACTTCCTGCTTGCCTCCATGGCAGCTGGGGCGGCCATTTCAGCGGGGCCGGCCCAAGCAGCGAACGACGGCGACGGGCTGGCCAACGTGCACATCGAACTGTGGCGGCACGGGGTTGCGTCGGCTTCGTTGAAGCGGAATAGCCGGCTGCACGTGGTGGTCCCCGCTGATGTGCCGGACGACATCCTGGTGCATTGTGCCGGGGCGGATGCAGCGATCGGAATCAGCGCTCCGGCGGCAGTGGCCGGCATTCAGCGCGCGCTGCAGGAGTCCCTCTGGGCGCTCGGTTCGGCCCGGGCGAACAAGCTTGGCGTGGCCCGATATGCGCAGGGACCGTCGTGGCTCGGGCTGACAGGTTTCGAGGAAGGAACTGCGCTGGTCAGGCGTCTCCTGGGGCCGATTTTCGATTACGAGCAGAGTCAGGAAGGCGATCTCCTCGTCACGCTGAGGACCTATTTGGACTCGCAGCGTTCGTGGCAAAAGACTGCCGCAGCCTTGTTCGCACACCGGCAAACCATCATCTATCGGATCCGGAAAATCGGCGAATTGACGGGGCTGGACATGGGTGAAACCTCCACGGTTGCCCAGTTGTGGTTCGCACTCCAGATCCACGAGGCAATGCATCGGTAGGTACCCCTTGCTTGCGCTTTTTCCAGATAACCCGCTATGGTGTGAACCGTGTCACTGAGGTGACGCAACGCTTTTGATCTGTGGCGGGAGAGTCCTGCCGGTACATCCAGTCAGGCGCCGTAGGAGCAAATCCTCCCCAGGAATCTCTCAGGCCCACGTACCGCCACGGCGAGGCAACTCTGGAAAGCAGTCCAGGTAACTGGGCTCACCGACGGTGCAAGCAGGCAACCATTCCTGCGGAATCTCTCAGGTCCAATACAGAGCGGGGAGGAACCGACATCATCGTGGCGCACATAGGGCGCCTGAATCATGGAGTTCCTCTTGACTGTTCAATCAACCCCCACCGCTTTCGCGGACCGGCACATCGGCGCCCGGCGCCAGGCCGACGTTGACACCATGCTCAAGGCCATCGGCTACGACTCCGTAGACGGCTTGGTAGACGTTGCGGTCCCCGATTCCATCCGCCAGGACACCGCGCTCAAGTTGCAGGACGCCCTCACTGAGGTGCAGGTCCTCGCAGAGCTACGGAAGCTCGCGTCCAAGAACAAGACCGCCATCCAGCTGATCGGCCAGGGCTACTACGACACCGTCACGCCGCCGGTCATCCGCCGCAACATCCTGGAAGCTCCGGCCTGGTACACGGCGTACACGCCGTACCAGCCCGAGATTTCGCAGGGCCGCCTCGAAGCGCTCCTGAACTTCCAGACCATGGTCCAGGACCTCACGGGGCTGCCGGTAGCCAACGCTTCGCTGCTGGACGAAGCCACCGCTGTGGCTGAGGCCGTGCTGCTGATGCGTCGCGCCAACAAGTCCAAGACTGCCAAGGACGGGAAGACCGTCCTCGACGCCGACCTCCTCCCGCAAACCATCGCAATCGTGAAGGGCCGCGCCGAAGCGCTGGGCTTCGAGGTTGAGGTCGCTGACCTTTCGCTCGGCCTCCCGGAGGGCGTCATCAACGGCGTCGTCCTGCAGCAGCCCGGTGTTTCCGGCCGCGTGTTCGATCACTCCGCCGTCATCGCTGACGCCAAGGAACGCGGTGCACTGGTCACTGTCGCTGCCGACCTTTTGGCGCTCACCCTCATCACGCCCCCGGGTGAACAAGGTGCCGATATCGCCGTCGGAACTGCGCAGCGCTTTGGTGTTCCACTGTTCTTTGGCGGCCCCCATGCTGCGTACATGGCCGTCCGCGAAGGCATGGAGCGGACGCTTCCGGGCCGCATCGTGGGCGTCTCCAAGGACAACGCCGGCGTCCCCGCGTACCGACTCGCGCTGCAGACACGCGAGCAGCACATCCGGCGCGAGAAGGCCACGTCCAACATCTGCACGGCCCAGGCCCTGCTCGCCATCGTGGCCTCAATGTACGCGGTTTACCACGGTCCGGAAGGCCTGAAGGCAATCGCCGAAACCGTCCACGGGCACGCCCGCACGCTGGCCACCGCCCTCAAGACCGCTGGCCGTGAACTCGTGTCCGAATCCTTCTTCGACACCCTCACTGTCCGCGTACCCGGCAAGGCTGACAAAGTCATCTCCGCTGCCGAAGCCCGCGGTATCAACCTGCGCCGCATTGATGCTGACACGGTTGGCGTTTCCCTCGATGAAACCACGACGCCGGAGGTCCTCTCCGCGGTAGCCGTCGCCTTTGGTGCCGGCCCGGTGAAGGACGCTTCAGGGTTTGAGCTGCCGTCTGATGTGCTCCGCACCAGTGATTTCCTGCAGCACCCCGTGTTCAACACGCACCGTTCCGAGACACAGCTGTTGCGCTATATCCGCAAGCTGTCCGACCGGGACCTCGCCTTGGACCGCACCATGATTCCGCTGGGATCCTGCACCATGAAGCTCAACGCTACAGCTGAGATGGAAGCAATTTCCTGGCCTGAGTTCGCCTCGATCCACCCGTTCGCTCCCGATCACCAGACCGCTGGCTGGCGCGAGCTCATTGAAGGACTGGAAGCCGACCTCACCGAGATCACCGGCTACGATCAGGTCTCCATCCAGCCGAACGCCGGTTCCCAGGGTGAGCTCGCGGGGCTCCTGGCGATCCGCGGTTACCACCTGTCCCGCGGCGATGACCAGCGCAACGTGTGCCTGATTCCAGCCTCTGCGCACGGCACCAACGCAGCCTCGGCTGTGCTCGCCGGCATGAAAGTTGTTGTAGTGGCCACGGCTCCTGATGGCACCATCGATCACGCCGATCTGGCAGCCAAGATCGAGGCTAACAAGGATGTCCTGTCCTGCATCATGATCACGTACCCGTCCACGCACGGTGTGTACGACGCTGACGTCCGGGAGGTTTGCGACTCCATTCACGCTGCTGGCGGACAGGTATACGTTGACGGTGCAAACCTCAACGCACTCGTTGGGCTCGCCCAGCCGGGCAAGTTCGGCGGCGACGTATCGCACCTGAACCTGCACAAGACGTTCTGCATCCCGCACGGTGGTGGCGGACCTGGTGTTGGTCCGGTCGCGGCCAAGGCACACCTGGCACCTTTCATGCCCGGGGATGCGAACAATGTTTCATCTGAAGGTGGCGTGGCCATCTCGGCATCCCGCTACGGTTCCGCGGGTGTGCTCCCGATTTCCTGGGCTTACGTAAAGCTGATGGGCGGCCAAGGCCTCACCGAAGCCACCAAGTCTGCGCTGCTCGCGGCCAACTACGTTGCCTCCCGCTTGGATGAGCACTTCCCAGTCCTTTACACGGGCGAAGGTGGGCTCGTGGCGCACGAGTGCATCCTGGACCTCCGCGAGCTGACTGCCCGCACGGGCGTCACCGCTGAGGACGTGGCCAAGCGCCTGATCGACTTCGGTTTCCACGCTCCCACGCTAGCGTTCCCCGTTGCGGGCACTTTGATGGTGGAGCCGACCGAGTCCGAGGACCTGGCTGAGATCGACCGCTTCATTGAGGCCATGATCACCATCCGTGCCGAAATCGAGCAGGTGGCCGCCGGCGATTTCACTGTTGAAAAGTCGCCGCTGCGCAATGCGCCGCACACGGCCGCCGCCGTCGTGAGTTCTGCATGGGACCGCGACTACACGCGTGAGCAGGCAGCGTTCCCTGTCCACCACCTGAAGCAGGACAAGTACTTCCCGCCTGTTGGCAGGGTCGACGGCGCTGCCGGCGACCGCAACCTGGTGTGCTCCTGTCCGCCCCTCGAAGCGTTCGAGGACACCACTGCAGACTTCGAAAACTAAAGGACGGTCCTGCAAATGACTGAGAACTACACCGCTCTTTACGAGCAGCACAAAAAGGCCGGCGCGTCCTTCACGGATTTCGGCGGCTGGCAGATGCCCCTCAAATACGAGTCCGAGCTTGCTGAGCACCACGCAGTCCGTCAGTCCGCTGGCTTGTTCGACCTCTCCCACATGGGCGAAGTCTGGGTCACCGGTCCGGACGCGGCAGCGTTCCTGGACTTCGCGCTGGTGGGCAAGTTGTCTGCGGTCGCCGTGGGCAAGGCCAAGTACTCGCTGATCTGCAACGCCGACGGCGGCATCATCGACGACCTCATCTCCTACCGTCGCCCCTCTCCCGAAGAAGGCGCGGATCAGTACCTCGTGGTCCCCAACGCGGGCAATGCCAAGGTAGTCGCGGCGGCATTGCTGGAGCGCGCGGCCGGCTTCGACGTCGTGGTTGACGACGCCTCTTCCGAGACGTCGCTCATTGCAGTGCAGGGTCCGAACGCGGAAGCCATTCTGCTGACCTTGGTTCCCGCCGAGCAGCACGCCCTGGTGAGGGAACTGAAGTACTACGCGGCCGTTGAAGTCTCCATTAACGGGCAGGATCTTTTGCTTGCACGCACCGGCTACACCGGCGAGGACGGCTTCGAGATCTACATCTCCAACCTTGACGCAGCTGGTCTTTGGGAAGCACTCCTCGAGGTCGGGGAGGGCCACGGCCTCATCCCCGCGGGCCTTGCAGCACGTGACTCCCTTCGCCTCGAAGCCGGGATGCCGCTCTACGGCAACGAACTCTCCCGCTACGTCAACGCCTACGCCGCAGGCCTTGGGCCGGTGGTTTCCCTGGCCAAGGAAAGCGACTTCATCGGCAAGGAAGCCCTGACCGCGATCAAGGCTGCCGGCGTCGGGTCCACCATCGGCCAAAAGCTCGTTGGGCTCAAAGGTGCAGGCCGCCGCGCGGCACGCGCCCACTACTCGGTCCTCAAGGACGGCTCACTCATCGGCGAAGTCACCTCCGGCCAGCCGAGCCCAACGCTCGGTTACCCGATCGCCCTGGCGTATGTCGACGTCGAACATTCAGCGCCGGGCACGATCGTCGAAGTGGACCTCCGAGGCAAGTCCGAGTCGTTCGAAGTGGTAGCCCTGCCGTTCTACAAGCGCCAAAAGTAGGTCCCGGTAGGAGTGACATCCTCCGCGGGCTCGGTCGCAGAAGCGCCCGCTGGGCGGACGGTCAAGTAGCCCGGTGGTGCCGACCTCCTCTGCATGCTCGGTCGCGAAGGGGCCCGCTGAGCGGACCCGACGCTCCCTTAGACGCATGCTGCCGGAGGCCGGCACCACAGGGGCCCCGCGGCTCACCTTGCGCACGGAACCAGGAGACCGAGGCAACCTGCTGAAAGGCGGGTTCCAAGCCTCGGTTCGCGGGCTTTTCTGAAGGTGAGCGGTCCATAGAGTGACGGCCGCAGGCGGGCAGCGGATTCCGGAAGCGTGCGTCAAAGCGACGAAGGAGCAGCACGCGGAGGAATTCGGTGTCCGGCACCCAACCCAAGTGTCACCGGGACCACGAACAGTTTTCAAAACACACGAGAAGTTAGGAATTGGAATGAGCAAAGTAGTTGCCGAGCTGAAGTATTCGGCCGAGCATGAATGGGTTGCTTCGGATGGCGCCGGGCCTGTGGGGATTGGGATCTCCGCCGTTGCTGCGGATGCCTTGGGCGACATCGTTTATGTGGATCTGCCCGAGGTTGGCTCCACGGTTACTGCGGGGGAGACCTGCGGTGAAGTTGAGTCCACGAAGTCCGTGTCTGACCTGTACTCGCCTGTTACCGGTGAGGTGACTGAGATCAACGACGCCGTCGTCGATGATCCTGCCCTGATCAACAACGATCCCTACGGTGCCGGCTGGCTGTTCAAGGTGGCCGCCACGGAAGAAGGACCGCTCATGACGGCTGAGGAATACGCTGCAACGAACGGTGGCGAACTGTGAACCCGGCGGCCGTGACCGAATTCGAGCAGGTCGTATCGGCGTCGTTGGATGCGCAGCTGGCTGACCTCGATCCTGAGATCGCCGCAAAGATCGACGACGAACTGGGCCGCCAGCGCGACGGCCTGGAAATGATCGCTTCAGAGAACCACACAGCGGTTGCCGTGATGCAGGCTCAGGGCTCCGTGCTGACCAACAAGTACGCCGAGGGTTACCCGGGTAAGCGCTACTACGGTGGTTGCGAGCACGTCGACGTGATCGAGCAGCTCGCGATTGACCGCCTGAAGTCCCTGTTCGGCGCCGAATTTGCGAACGTCCAGCCACACTCCGGTGCGCAGGCCAACGCATCGGTGATGCACGCACTCATCAAGCCGGGCGACACCATCATGGGCCTGAACCTGGCCCACGGCGGCCACCTGACCCACGGCATGCGGATCAACTTCTCCGGCAAGCTCTACAACGTGGTCCCCTACGGCGTCCGCGAGGACACCCACACCGTGGACATGGTTGAAGTGGAGCGCCTCGCGCAGGAACACAAGCCGGCCCTGATCGTTGCCGGTTGGTCCGCTTATGCACGGCAGCTGGACTTCGCCGAGTTCCGTAGGATCGCTGACTCCGTGGGCGCCTACCTGATGGTGGACATGGCGCACTTCGCCGGACTGGTTGCGGCTGGCCTGCACCCGTCGCCGGTGCCGCACGCTCACGTCACCACATCCACCACGCACAAAACCCTCGCCGGTCCACGTGGCGGCATCATCCTCTCCAACGACGCCGACATCGCCAAGAAGATCAACTCGGCTGTGTTCCCGGGACAGCAAGGCGGACCGCTGGAGCACGTGATCGCCGGCAAGGCTGTCGCCTTCAAGATCGCAGCCTCCGAGGAGTTCCGGGAACGCCAGGAGCGCGTCCTTGCAGGCGCCCGGATTCTTGCCGAACGCCTGGTCCAGCCGGACGTTGCCGAAAAGGGAATCACAGTTGTGTCAGGCGGCACGGACGTGCATCTCGTGCTCGTCGACCTGCGCAACTGCGAACTCGACGGCCAGCAAGCAGAAGACCGTCTTGCCGCGATCGACATCACCGTTAACCGCAACGCCGTCCCCTTCGACCCGCGCCCGCCCATGGTCACCTCCGGCCTGCGCATCGGCACCCCTGCCCTTGCTACGCGCGGCTTCGGGGAAGCGGCCTTCCGCGAAGTTGCGGACATCATCGCCGAAGTGTTGATTGCCGACGCCGATGCGGACCTTTCCGGATTGCGGCGCCGGGTGCAGTTGCTCGCCGCAGCACATCCGTTGTATCCGGGGATTGCGAACCTCTCGTAAGTCGCCTATGGGGGCAAACATCCTCCGCGGGCTCGGTCGGGTTGGCCCGTCGGGTCCAACCTCCTCTGCATGCTCGGTCGCGGAGACGCCCGCTGGGCGGACGTGACGCTCCCTTGGACGCATGCTGCCGGAGGCCGGTCCCGAAGGGGCCAGCTCTTGGGTCGCCCGGTCCCGATGCCGGCCCAACGGTGCAAACTCTTGGGCCGGCAGGTCCGGATGCCGGGCCCATTGGCGGCCGGTGGTCGGGTCGGCGTGCTGGGACGGGACTGGCGGGGTTCGTTTGATTGTGAATGGATCCAGCTGCCGAGGGGGGTTCCGTAGGCGCAGGGCTGGTTTGGGGGAGTGTCTTGGCCCCCCCCGAAACGGCGACGAGGTGCTGGGCCGGAATGAGCTGCGGGTTCGTGGTCCGCTCCGTTTGTTGGGGACGGAGTGGCTCGGGCTGCTCACATTTGTTGCTGGATCTCCAAAGTCGAAGCAGTACAGCGTTGTTCGGCGGTAGACGTGACTGGCGACGGAGGAGCAGCACGCGGAGGAATTCGGTCATCCACTGCCAACCCAGCCCACTTATCCCGACCACACACATTTAGTAAGGAAATCACCATGGCCGTTGGAGTCTTTGATCTGTTCACTGTGGGCATTGGCCCGTCGAGTTCGCATACTGTGGGGCCGATGCGGGCTGGGGCGGTGTTTGCCCGCGAGCTGCGCGAGTCCGGCGTCCTTGGGTCAGTCGCCTCGTTGCGGGTTGACTTGTATGGGTCGTTGGCTGCGACAGGTAAGGGACACGGTACGTTCACCGCGGTCTTGCTCGGGCTTGAGGGCTTCGACCCCGAGGAGATCCTGCCCGACCAGGTGGAGGAGCGGTTGGCCTCGATCGCGGAAACCGGAAAGCTCAATCTGGCTGGTGGCCAACTTCTCGAATACGCCGTGGAGGACATGATCCTGCATCCGTTGACGGTGTTGCCGCGGCATACGAATGGGATGAAGTTTGCCGTGTCTGATGCCGGGGGGAATGTTCTGCGGGAGGCGACGTTCTTCTCGGTTGGTGGCGGGTTCATCGTCCGCGAGGGCGAGGAGGACGCGGCGCGGGCGGAGTTGGAGGAGACGAAGGCGGAGTTGCCGTTGCCGTTCCGGACGGCTGCTGAGTTGCTGGGCCGGTGCTCCTCGAAGGGTTTGGGGATCAGCGAGATCATGTTCATCAACGAGCGTGCGTCCCGGTCCGAGGAGGAGATCCGGGAGGGTCTTTTGCATATCTGGCACGTGATGGAGGCGTGTGTTGAGACGTCGTTGAAGCGTGAGGGTGTGTTGCCCGGGGG
>NZ_JBFTJT010000029.1:0-12288 GCF_056395565.1 Paenarthrobacter sp. 10L412
GACTTGCTGGCTGGCCGAGGTGGAGGAGGTGAACGCGCCGTAGGTTCCCATGCCGGCGACGGCGGCTGCGGTGCCGAGCAGTGCGACGGAAGCGAGGACCTTGCCGGAGGTGGTCTTGAGGCTGATGGCCATGGGAATCAGTGTCCTTTCGGGAGGCCACCGCTTCCGGCCGGCCGTTTCATCTGCCGGCCCTGAGTGGCTGACAAGAAACACTGTGCCGGGCCCGGATCAAGAACCACTCCTGCAATCCATCAACACTCGCTCAGGAAAAGATCAAGAATCCTGTTCCATTCCCAATATCACCGAAGGACCACTCAGGACTGATGAGGATAATCCTGTAACGACAGGCCTATGGCAGTCAGTGGTGCAGCAGCCCCAGGATCGGGAGGGTGACCGCCGTCGAAATGGCCATGGCGGCGGTGTTGCCGATCACCGGGTGGAAGCCCTCCGGCAGCCGGGCCGAAATAGCCCTGGCGATGGGTGGGGCCAGCACCGCTCCAAGCAACGCGCCGCCGATGATGCTCCACCACGAGCCGTCGTAGGCGAGCACCGCGCCCGGCGCCACTGAGACGAGTGATGCGTAGGTGGCCGCCCACCCACCCTTACTGAACCAGCCCCGCCAAAGAACCACACCGATGGCCGAGGTGAGGGCCTGCGCAAACAGGATGTGCGGAACCAGGTTGGAACCGTACGCGGGCAGCGCAGGATTCAGCAAGAATGCCGTGGCGACGCCAAGGAGCATGCCCGCACTGGCGAGCTCGTTGGCGAAGAATTGGGTCTCGGTGAAGTCGGAGAGAACCCGGCGCGCCGCCCATATGGCGTCCTTAAAAACAGGGTTAACGCCCGACGGCGGCTGGATGGGTTGCGGCTGCGGAGCCGGTTTGCGTAGGACAAGCCAGGGCAATTGCCGGGCAATGAGGAAAGCCAGTATTGCGCCCAGCGACATCGCGAGGACGTTCGCCACCACGGGCGGCAGCCCCAGCGGCGCGGTGACCGTTGGGATCAGCAACAGCGCAGAGGGCGTGATGGTGAAGGCGCCGAGTACAGCTCCTGTCAGGCAGGTCCGCCAACCGGGTCCATACATCAGGACCATTGCCGGGGCCACGCAAACGAAAGGCACGAACGTGGGCTGCCATCCGTCGTCGAGCATCCGGCCGAAAACTACGTTGGACAACAGCAGACTGAACGACGCCGAGGCCAGCACCCACGGCCACAGGCTGGTGCCATACGTCAGCTGGCCGGCCCAGTTCTTGCCGCGCCGGCCAGCCCACCACGCCAACAAAGCCCCGGCAAGCAACCCGCATGCTGCCAGCTCTGATTTGTAGAAAAGGGGCTCAGTCATGTCGCCAAGGAACCATCGGACCGCCGCGAAAGGGGAGTTGGTGACTGATGCCGCCCAGCCTTCAAACGCAGGGCCGAGCCGCGACGATTGCCGCGCGAGCGTGTGGAGGACAAGTGCGAGCCCTCCCGCGAGGATGACCGAAGCCAGCGCGCCCAACGCTGTCCCGAGGGCGCCGAGCTCAGTTGCAGTTTTCTTCGGGGCAGGATCCGGCCGACGGCGGGGCGCGCCGTCGACAGCTGAGGTGAGCATCGTTGATAACCCTTAGCGTGCGATGTGGTGTAACTCGAAAGCAGCGTATCCGAGCTTTCCAGGGTGGCCGCACTCGTGTTCCTACGGGGGATTTGTGACTGGAGAGGGTGCCGGTAGAACCCGGTCCCCATTGACTCTAACGTTTCTTCGAGAGAACGTTAGTGCATGATCCACGTTACTACCGCCCAAGCCGCCGCGCGATTGGGCGTTACGCAGGTAGCTGTCCGTAAGTTGATCGGCACCGGTCAACTGATCAGCTCAGGCGTCGTTGGCCGGGCCATCCTGGTGGACGCCGATTCTGTGGAGCGATTGGTCCGCGTCGGCACACGCCATGGCCGGCCGTGGACTGAAGCGAACGCCTGGGCTGCCCTCCTTCTGCTTTCCGGGAACAACAAGGTGGAGTGGGTTGGCTCCACCCAGCTGTCCCGGCTGCGACGCAAACTGAGCAGTCTGGAACCACCGGAGTTGCCGATTCTGGCTCGCAGACGCGCGATCGTGCATCGATACAGAGGTACGGCCGACGTCGTCCAACGGCTAAGGGATCATGTGCTTGCAACCGGCGCCGCTGCCATGGCAGAGGACAACATTGCCGAACGCTTTGGCCACACAGGGGGCGCGGGAATTGTGAATGGTTACGTCATATCCGGCGATGCGGGTGCACTTAAGGAAGCGTACGGACTAATCGACGACCGGGAGGGCAACGTTGTGCTGCGGGAAGTCACCACCAGCCAGGCGTTTACAGACGGAGTCCCACTGGCGGCAATTGCCTTGGACCTGATGGAGTCCCCGGGGACCCGCGAGCGCAGTGCTGGACTGCGTGTCCTTGAGGAGCTTCTTAGTGGGCGATGACCATGGCATGACGGAACGAGTGCCGTGGGAGGCTTCGCCGCCCGCGGGCGGCTGGGGCCGGCCGTGGCCCCAGTGTGCTGAACTGGCCCGCGCCTTGCCTTCTGATCAGTGGACGCTGGTCGGGGGACTGATGGTCCAGCTGCACTCCGCCGTGGCCGGCCTGTCCGTTTCGCGGCCGACCACCGACGTCGACATCGTCCTTCACATGGAAACCGGCGCGGCAACCATGCCTGGTGTCGCGTCAGTGCTCAGTTCACTCGGCTACGCGCTCAGGCAATCCATCAATGACGATAGCCCCGCACATCGATTCCTTCGCGGTAACGAGCAGGTCGACCTCATGGTTGCTGATCACCTTGCGCCCCGATTGGTTCCACGTATAGGAGGCCGCAAAGTCTTTCAGGTGACGGGTGGGACCCAAGCCCTCCGGCGAACAGTGGTCTGCCGGGTCTTCGTGGACAATCGGGGTCCGGTGTCGATCAGCATCCCGAACGCGCTGGGGGCATTGGTTCTCAAAGGCGCGGCGTATCAGGAGGATTCACGGGAAAGGGGCCGCCACCTCGATGACGCAGCCACGCTCTTGGCAACCATTACCGGCCCCTTGGAGCTTGTGGCTGACATGGGAGGCAGTGATCGCTCGCGGATTCTTGCGCTCAGCCGGGCCCTCGGCGATCCAGACCATGAATCCTGGAAGGTCCTTGACCCTGGCGACAGGGCACGGGCAATCAGCAACCTTGCGGTGCTCTGCGCCAATCCCGACCGCCTGCCTCTTAGACACCTGGGCAGGTAGGGCCCACATGAAAAGGAGGCCCCGACGCGTTCGCGTCAGGGCCTCCCGAGGCTCGTTGAATCAAGCCTTCCTGCGCGTGACCAATCCCCAGATGACCAGTACGATCAGCGCACCTCCAATGGCGAGCAACCACGTGTAGATCGACCAGAATTCGTTGATGCCAACCTTGAAGATGGCGCTACCGATCCAGCCACCCAACACGGCGCCCACGATTCCCAGCAGGAGTGTCGCGATCCAGCCGCCTCCCTGCCTGCCCGGCATGATGGCCTTGGCAATGGCTCCTGCAATCAAACCCAAAACAATCCAACCAATGATTCCCATGTGTTTCCCTTTTCTCGTACGTAGGCCTCGGTCCAGCACCAACAGGTGGTGCCGCCGTCGGCCTGATTGCTGGCTGCCCGCTTGTGCGGCGGACTATCCCGATAACTGGGCGGGCAGACGGTTTAGGGCTTCCCTGTTACTGAAGGAGGGTTTCGATCTCTCCAACGGGCAGTCCAGCCACCTGGGCAAGAGCCCGGGGCTCAACGCCGGCGTCGACGGCCTTCTTGAAGGCCAAGGCGAGTGTGTTCTGGGAGATGGCAAGCTCATGTTGAAGGCTTTGGCGGCGAAGTGCCGCGACCCAGACGCCGCTGACCGGATCCAAGGCGTCGATGTCCATTCTGAAGCCGCAACTGCAAGCCCACTCCGGCCAGACTGGCTCCACGGTGATCCACTGCATGGAGTCGTAGCCGGGTCCTGCGGAGATAGCCATGTGCGAACCGCAGTGGACGGGGCCCATCGGCAGCGCCCGTTCCGCAGCCACGTCTACGGTATTTTTAGCCACTGGTGTGGAGCTTGGTTCACGCAGTGCGACTGTCATCGTCTTCTCCCACACATTCCCTAGTAACTATCTTGGCTATCTAGTTATATGTGTACTTACGATTTAAGTCCAACCAGCCGGGACAGCTGCACGCACCCGCCGCCAAAGAGCGGGCGCCACCACCACCGCAACGCCGACGGCGGCACCGATCACCGTTTCGATGATGCGGTCCCGCAACAGGAGGCCGGGATCAACAGGGGCTGCCAGCAAAGTAGCGATCAGGGCAAGGGGAGTCACGAAGATCTGCGCAACAAGGTACTGCCGGGCGATGAACATCTCAGCACCGAACTGGCAAGCTGCGATGACCAGGACCATGGCCCAGGGCGCGGGATTGAGCCAGAGGATGCCCGCGAGCAGCACCAATCCGATCACCGTTCCGGCGATTCTTTGGATGCCACGGCTCACGCGGTGGCGCGTCGAGTGCCCCACCAATGGAACCACCGCCGCAACCATGGCCCAGTAAGTGTGACCGAAGCCGAGCCGCTCCCCCACCAGCGTCGCGATGGTCCCGGCAAGGCCGGCCGCAATCAGATATCCACCGCCCTCCAACCAGATCGCCCGACGTTCCGGGGTGGTGTGGCGGATGCGTGGCGGCCGTTTCCATGGGGTCCTGTGCGTCTTGAGCACCCGGGATGACATGCCAATCAGCAGGCAGAAGAGCGTAGTCCCTGCCGCAACAAGCATTGCCTCCCCAAGCGGCGGCTGCGCCTGGATGGATGCGATCGCAGCGAAGGCGAAGATGTGAAAGAGGGAGCCGCCAGGCCTCAGCCTCCAGGCCGCGACCACCACCGAGCACCCGCCCGCCACGAGAGTGGTAGCAGCAGTCAAGAGCCACGAATACGCGGCACCTTCGATTCCAATAGCTTGCGCTACGCGAGCTATGAGCGTGGCCAGCAACATGATCAGCAGCATGAAACCACCCGCACGCAGCTGGCTTCGGAAGCGGACGCTGTGCGGTTCGCTGCGGCCATAAATGCCAGTAAACGCACCGAACGAGGCAAATACGGCCAGATCCAGCCGCCCCATCAGTGTCAGCGTAATCAGCGGAACAAACACACCGACAGCACAGCGAAGAGCCGGGTGATGGTCCTTGTTTCCAGGACCCATCGTGAACATTTCCGCTACAGCCTTCAAGGGGCGGTTCGCCTTTCGTCGCAGGATCAAAACGTACGACGGCGGCGCTGGCGTCCGCTTCAAGGCTACGCTCCGGGCGCTGGACTACTCCGGCTTTGCGTACAGATAGTGCCCCTTATCACGAGGAATAAGGGGCACTATCAGTTTGCGCATTTCTTGTTGCTAGAAGCGGGAGGCGGTACCTGCCACTGCGGTTGTTGCCAGCGGGTTGCCTGCTATGTCCGTGAGGCCAGTGACGGGTGTGTAAGTCGGGAAGATCGTGGTTGACGTAAGTGTCGAACCTCCGCTGGTCCCCGCTCCCAGGGTGATGGTAAGAGTCTTGGCGGTGGGATTCCACGTTAGGCTCGAGCCGTTGGCATTGTTTCCAGCGAAACTGAGAGCAGTGGACGTGTAGTCGCCCCCGAGACTGACCGATCCGATTCTCAGGGACGGGCAGCCTGCCCCGGTCACCGTGAGTACATCACCTGCGCTGACGTTGACCACAACCTGGCTGCTACCGTTACCGTTTTGCGTTTGAGTAGTGGTGTTGCTTGTCCAAGCGCTGCAGATGGTATTGGCGTCGAGTGGCTCGGAGAAGGTGAGGGTAACCGAGTCTCCTTGCTCTACCTTGCCAAGGGTCGTACCACCGTTATTGAGACGGACCCCCATTACCGTTGGCGAACTCACGTCCTTGATGGATGAAGCCGTTCCGGCAGGCCCAGTGTTACCTGCAGCGTCGGTTGCCCGTGCGGAGTAGTTAATGGTCCCTGGGCTGAAAGCGCTCATGTTCATTGGGGTCGCTGTCCAGTTGCCGGAGCTGTTAGCGCTGACGGTCTGGGTCAGGGGCAGGGCTCCCGTGCCCGTTACGGTCAGAGCCACCGAAGACAAGGCCTCTGCTGTGCCGGTGACTGGAACCGCGTTCACGTTTCCGCTGTGGACATATGTTGGCGCCGTCACGGACGGGGCGAGGGGTGGGGTGGCATCCACGGCGGCAACTGCGCTCCTTGTGCTTTCAGCGCCCTGCCACTGAGAGAGTTTGGGCGTCACCGTGTAGTACCAGTTCCCAGTGGTGACACCGGTGTCCACGCAGCTCAGCGCCGCCACTGTTCCTGCACAGGTTCCGGCGGCCACTACCGCCGTACCGCCGGTCGCTGAGGGGTAGCGGACGATGCTGTACCCGGTCACTGACCGGCCTGCCGCCGTCGTGCTCGCTGCCCAAGTGACTGTCACGCTGGCTCCGGAAACCGAGGTAGTGGGCTTGGCGCCCTGGGCGACCGCGTCGGCCTTGGCCGCGCCGAAGCCGCTGTTAACCGAACTCCAGAAAGCACTGGCAGCGGGGCCGCCCCAGGAGACGAGAAGAATGCCAAGAACGATCACGAGGACGCGGTTCCAAACACCCATCGTCACCCGCGTTGAGGACGATGAAGCAGCGGACTGACGAAGCGGGCTCACTTCCGAACCTCCAGCGTGACGGGGACGTTGAATTGGGCACCTTGGCAGGCCGAAAGTGAGGCTGCGCTCATACTGGCTGCGTCCGGCAGCGTCAGCAGGATGGACGTATTTGCCTGAACAATGACCGGCTGGGCCAACGGCGCGGGAGGTGGCGTGAAGGTCACGCCGGTGGTGGTGCAGCCGGGATGCGCGGCATCGGCAGTGACGGCGCCGTTGGCACCTATTCCGTAGATGGTAACCGCATGGGCATTGGGGTTGGTTGCGCGGAGGACGACGTCGGCCGTTCCACCTGGAACGAGGCTGGTCTGCAGGGTATCCCCCGCGACTAACGCATCCACAGTCACCGTTTGCATGGTGCCGTTGGTCGCCGAGCCGTTGCCGATCCCGGTGGTGGTCCAATAGGCGTAGGCGGTCCCTGCTCCGCCCAGGATGCAGAGGGCCACTGTGGCAGCAGTGGTGCGGGCGATCCGTCCGCTGCGGGGGTTCCGGCTGAGCGTTTTCATGTCAGTTCGCCTGTCCCGTCCCGGAGAAGGTGAGTTGGAGGGTCGCGCCTTTGCAACCATCCTGGAGCTGCAAAGTGTCCAGCATCCGCACTTGCGGCCATTTGCTTTGGGGCACTCCCAGCGAGGTCAGCGAGCTGGGCCCTGACGGAGCTGCTAACGGGTACGTTCCGGAGTATTGGGTGATTTGGTAGTCAGCGCTGCTGCAGGGGAGGTTGGCGGCCACCGCTGCCGGCGTGCGCACCACCTGCGCAATCGCAACCGTCAGGTTGGTGACGGCGATGCTCTTGTTCTCGGGGTTGGAAATCTGCAGCTCCACTGCCCTGGACACTCCAGGCGCCAGCAGCCCATTCAGCGATCCCGTAACGCCGAAGGTCCGTTTGACTTCCTGAACCTGCAACTGCCCCGGCGCTGCGTTGGACTGGACGGTGCCACTGGCCCCCTTCACGGTGAAGTCGAACTTGCCGACCGTCGTCGTGGTGGCGGTTGCGATCGTCAAAGTGACTTGGGCGTTGCTGCCGGATTCCAGAACAACCGGCGACGGCGACCAAGCGGCTGTCGCTCCAGCCGGAAGGCCCGCGACCGTGAACGTCACCGGTCCGGTGAACCCGCCCGTGGAGGTTGCTGTCACCGCAAAAGTTGTGGACCGCCCTTGATCCAGGCTGCGGCTCGAAGGCGACAACGCCACCGCAATCCCCTTGACTACCTTGGCCGTATTGACCGACGTGGCGCTTTGCCCACCACTTGCAGCGAGAGTCGCCGCCGGTACCAGGGCCACGACGAGCGCAAGCAACAGCGCCCGGAGTGGTACTCCGGATCGACGGAAAGGCGCGGTGCGCACTGGCCGGTAGTCCATGGAAGCTCTTTTCGGACGGAAGCGTTCAGATGGAAGGAATGCGGAAGCCGGGGACCACCACTCGCAAGGTGGTCCCCGGCAGGCACGCGCTACTGGCTGGAGACGTTGACCGTGACGGTCGCGGACTTGCAGGCGTCCTGGTTCTCGGTGCCGCTGTCGTTGAACTTCAAGACACCGCTGCCAACGGACGTTGCGGTCGAATTGGCAGCGACAAGGGTGTTGCTAGTAACAGCGGTGACCTCAAACCATCCCGGCAGACATGCGGGGTTGCTCGTCGCGACGCTTGCACTCAGTGCTCCGACTACGGTGCCCGAGGTGGTCGAATTGTCGGCGGTGTAGGCCACTGCAGTTTCGTTGCCCGGCGCCAGGCCGGCGTTGAACGTGGCGTGGAGGGCGACAGTTCCGCCACCGGCTGAGTTGGCGGCCGAGCCGCTGCCGGAACCGGTGGTGGTCCAGTAGGCGTAGGCGGCTCCGCCACCTACGGCTACCAATGCCACGCCTGCGACGGTGGCGGTGATCCGGCTCTTCTTGGAAAGCTTGCGCATGGTATGACTCCTTGGTTGATCTTTTTCCGGGGAGCCGCATCGCAACCCCCAGCACCCGACCGTTTCCGACGGATGAAGCGATGCCCCAATAGTTCAGCCAGCAGCGGCACCGTGGCTACTCTTGGGTGTACGCCTCTTTCTCGCCCGACCAAGGGGTCAGGAATACGCTGAACCAACCGGCGAGTACTCAGTTTTCGCGTTTGCGACTACTTGGTTCGACGATGCGTCATCGGGGTGCAGGACGGGCTTGCAAGCCAATCTGATAGCGCGCTTTGCTACACCAACGCTGGGCTTCCGCGCTGACGAGCATGCTGGCAGCGGTTGGTTCAGGAGTACTCAGTTCTTGGCGGCCCGGTACCTGACCCCAGGAGGTCGCTGTGGGCCAGGCATTCCGGAAATTCAGCGGCCACTGAGCCAACATTGTGCCCATCTTGAGCAAAAACTGCGCTGGCGTTCGATCATGAGGGCGCATCAAGGGTGCATCAAGGGTGCATCACAGCAGAATGCCCTACCGCGATTTTCAGTTCCCGCGCTTGCCCTTGCCGTCCTTCTGGCCCTTTTCGTCGGATTGGCCGCCCCCTTGGCCCACACCCGCTGACGTACCGTCCCCGGGTTCAACGACCGCGGGTGATTCGGTTCCCTGCGCAACCTCGGTTGGGCTGCTCTGCTCGCTGGCTTCTGACGACGGAGCATCTCCCTGCCCACTGCCCGAGTTCGACGGCGGCAGCTGAACGGTTTGCACCGGCCCTGGAATGAGAACCGTTTCCACCGGCCCAGGGGTGGTAATCGTCACCACTGGCGCAGGGGTGCCAACCGGGGAAGGAAGATTGGAGTCCTGGGTAACCGGGGATGGCGATGTAACGTCTGCCGGCAAGGGCTCCTGCCCAGACAACGCCACCGCGAGGGGGACGGCCAGCGCTGCCGCAAGAAGGACCATCAACAATGCCCCGAGCCTGCCCCTTCCCCCACTTCTATGAAGCTTGGGGGAAACTGCGGTAGTTGTCCCGACGGCGGGTGCCCGGGCAGGCAGAGGCGGCAAAAGCGCCGTAGCCGCTGGGTGTGCATACGCCTCTTGCCAAGGGCGACCCAGGAATTCTTCGATCTCCGCAGCAGTCGGCCTGTTGTCTGGTTCAAGATCCGTCATGGACTTCAGCAGCTCGGCTATGGGGTGATGGATCTGCTCAGGGATGACCGGTGCACGGTGAAGCCGGGCCGCAGCGGACTCTATTGGCGTCCCCGGATACTCGGTCCTGCCAGTGAGGCACTCCAAGAGCACCAAGCCGAGGGAGTAGATGTCGCTGGCAGGAGTCAAGGGACGTCCGAGGGCCTGTTCCGGGCTGAGGTACTGAGCGGTTCCCACCGTCATTCCGGTGGCGGTCAGGCGGCTGCCTTCCAATATTCTTGCCACACCAAAATCGGCGAGTTTCACAACGCGATCGGGGCCAGGAGTTTCCGAAACCAAGATGTTGGCGGGTTTGATGTCCCGATGAATCACTCCGCTGCCGTGAACTTGCACGAGGGCACCTGCAAGGGCGTGGCCGATGTGCGTGGTTTCCGCCAGGCTGAGCGGGCCCTCAGCCAGCACCGAACGCAGATTATTTCCGGAAACCAGTTCCATGACCAGGAAGGCCTGCGGCGGGCCGGACGTTCCATTGTCCACGCCGGCGTCGTAAATGTGCACCAAACCGGGGTGATCAAATCCTGCCAGCAACCGCATCTCTGACTGCTGACGCTCTTCGAAGCCCTCGTCGGCTGAGCCTGGCGAAAAGATCTTAAGTGCAACGTCGCGCAGTAGGATTTCATCACGAGCCTTGCAGACCGTGGACATTGCCCCGTGTCCGAGTAGCTCCAGAATCCGGTAGCGGCCGTTGAGAATGTCCCCGCCGCCTGCTGGATCAACGAAAGCTTCCCCGCCTGCCCTCACGGCCCTACACCTCTTGCGTCTAAGCCGCTGCGCCGATCAATCCTGCGCTGCGATGCAGTTGCTAAGTAACCTTCCTAAGGCAAACGTACAGCCTCTGCGGCACCTTGCCAACCATGGAGTTTGCTACTACTTTTCCCGAAAAATTCGGGGGAATTCCGCACCTGAAGCTCCGGTTACCGGAGCCCTTCGACGACGGGTTGTGGCGTTGGAAGTGCCTCCAAGGAATTGAAACTGTAGAGCTGAATTCCCTCTATCCCAGGTCGGGCAGAGAGCTCCTCGATGAGCGTATCGGGCGTGTACCGTTCTCCGATCAGGAGCCTCCGCGCAAGCGGACCCTTGCGATTGAGGAACTTCAGGGACGATCCCACTCCGATCTTCGTGGCAAGCGAGACCAGCTTTACCTTGGGCACGGCCCCAGCCACACCTGCCCAGACTGGAAGGAGCACACCCTCACGGCGCAGCATTGCCACGTAGTCATGGATCTTGTCCGCCGAGAAACACATCTGCGTGACGATCTGGCTGGCGTGCTCCTGCTTCTCCAGCAGTGCATCAACCAAGTGCAGGCTGGTGATACCCGGATGCCCTTCGGGGTACCCAGCCACTCCAACGCTCATCGCTCCGGAGGTTATCTGGGCAATGTCGCGCAGCAATTCCCCACCAGTGGAATACGAACCCGAGGGCTGCCCGTCGCCACCGATGGCGAAGACTTCCGTGATGCCCGACGCCGAGCAGTCACCCAGTATGGCGGATAGTTCGGCGCGCCTTTCGAGAGCCTTCGCCGCAAGGTGGGGAACCACGGTATAGCCGAGCTCCCTTAGTTGGACGGCGGCCCGCAGCGTGGCACCTACTCCGTGCTTGGGCAGGCAGGTAATGCTGACCGCGGTAGACGTCGGCAATGCCTTGCTGACAGCGTCCACGATTCCCTCGGACGGGATGATCTCAACGCGGAGGGGAAGCATGCGTGTCCTTTTGATGGGGGTTAGGCGTGGGCGGCGAGGATGGTGGAGGCTTCCTGGCGGGTGGTGCCGGAGGACTCGATGTGGGCCAGGGCGGCGGGGATTTCCCAGCCCTTCTTGCGCATCGCGGTGGCCCACAAACGCCCCGCCCGGTACGAGGAGCGCACCAGGGGCCCGGACATGACACCGAGGAAGCCGATTTCTTCGGCCTCGTGCTGGAGGTCCACGAACTCCTGGGGCTTGACCCACCGGTCCACGGGCAGGTGCCGTTCGGAGGGGCGCAGGTACTGGGTGATCGTGATCAAATCACACCCGGCCGCGTGCAGGTCCCGCAGGGCTTCGGAGATTTCCTCGCGGGTTTCGCCCATGCCCAGGATCAGGTTGGACTTGGTCACCATGCCCAGGTCCCGGCCCTGGGTGATGACATCCAGGGAACGTTCGTACCGGAACGCCGGACGGATCCGCTTGAAGATCCGGGGCACGGTCTCGACGTTGTGCGCGAACACCTCGGGCTTGGAATCGCAGATCGCGGCGATGTGTTCGGGTTTGCCGGAGAAGTCCGGGATCAGCAGCTCCACCCCCGTGCCCGGGTTCAGTTCGTGGATCTTGCGGACCGTTTCGGCGTACAGCCAGACACCTTCATCGGCGAGGTCATCACGGGCCACGCCGGTGACCGTGGCGTAGCGCAGCTGCATGGCCTGCACGGAGCGGGCCACCTTGGTGGGTTCGAACATGTCCACCGGGGAGGGTTTGCCGGTATCGATCTGGCAGAAATCACAGCGCCGGGTGCATTCGGACCCGCCGATCAGGAACGTGGCTTCCTTGTCTTCCCAGCACTCGAAAATGTTCGGGCAAC
>NZ_JBFTJT010000030.1:0-8766 GCF_056395565.1 Paenarthrobacter sp. 10L412
CCGTCTCTGCTCACTTGAAGTGCAACCCTCAAGCCAACGGTTCCGGCACTCCGTACGCCGATACGATCGTGGCTCCCTGGTCGTATTACAAACCCACCTTTGGGCGCACCCAGCAATTCGACATCAAGTGCCCGTATGGCTACGTCATCGGCGCTATCGTCGGCCCTGCCGGTGGTGATCCTCTGCTCACTGCCTCCGGTCCCGGTGGTGGTCCCACAAAGGTCATGCGCTGGGGCACCCTGATCCAAAATGGAATGTCCGGTGACCCCAGGGGGGCTACGACTCACTACACTGTCTCGGCTGAGTGCATCAGTGATAACGGGCAGCTTGGCACTGTGACTGCTGCGACTGACGGTAATGCCGCCGTCCAGGGGGACAAGGGGGCTGTCAAGGTTCCGTCCTGTGCTGCTGCTGGTAAGGGCCACAACACCGGCAAGATGCATATCGACGCCTTCAACGATCTGGACGGCACGACCACCCGCGTATGGGAAACGAACGCTCCCACGGTCGATCCGAACGAACCGCTGTGTGATCCGACCAAGCCTGGCGCTGGCTGCAAGCTTGAAATTTCCATCGACGGCAAGCCCTGCACCATTGGAAACCTCGAGTGCGAACACTGGACCCAGGTCGATCAGGCAGACTCCACCCACACTCGCGTTTCCTGCAAACACGGACCCTATGCCGTCGCTCTCGCCGTCTGCGCACCGTTGGAAGGTGCCTATTATCCCGGTGGCAGGACCGCCACACAGGCTAATACCGACGGCGATCCCAACACGTCGGATAACACCGACTTCAAGGGCAGTCCACTGCCCAATAATCCCGCTCCGCAGACACTCCCCGGTACTGGAACTACCACCGGCACGACTCCCGCCCCCGGCGACGCTGGGCAGACAAGCCCGTCTGCGGATTCCAATTCGCAGGAGTGCTTCCCTACCGGCTGGGGCATGTTCAATCCCGTCGAATGGGTGCTGAAACCTTTGGGCTGTGCGTTCATCCCCAAGACCTCGCAACAGACAGCCCTGCAGACACGAATGCAAAACATCACCAATACCGCCGTCGCTTCTCCCCCGTTCTCCTGGGTTGCTGGTATCGGCATGAGCGCCCCTCATACGGCTGCTTGTCCAGACTGGAATATCGCTATAGCTGGCCACTCCTGGAACGTCGTGTGTGACTCGTCCTTTACGGCTGCTCTCAGAGGCTCCCGCGTGGCCATCTTCGCCATGATGGCTACCGCCATGGTCTGGCCGCTGATCCGTTCTATCTGGTACGCCTCCATACCATTTCTTCGTGTGGCTCCGGGGAATCACAAATGAGAACACTTGGGGCCGGTCGCCCCGGCTGCAACGGAACGGACGGACGCGCCAGCGGCCGGAGTACCGGCCTGACGGGGGGCCGGTCCTAATGGTCACAGATGCGATTTTTAACTGGATCCTCGACATGGTGCAGTGGCTCATGTCCCAAAACCACATGGCCGGTATGCCCGTTTCGCTGCTCGATTTCACATGGTTTGGAGACATGAACTACTTTCTCCCCGTTACCGAAATGTTCGGACTGTTCACAGCCTTCTTTGCTCTCGGCGGTCCCATGATCGGCGTCTCACTCATTGTCTGGATCGTCGTCGGTGTCCTGCGTGGGGGTGCCACGAAAGCATGAAAATTTTCCGCTTCCTGCTCCTGGTCCCGCTTGGCGTCCTCGTCCTGGCGCTTATCGGCTGGCTCCTTTTCGTCATGTCCGTCCTTCCCCCGCTCGTTTCCGGCGTCGCGTTCGGCCTCCTGGTCGTCGTTGCCGTCTGGTTCTTCTATGCCCGTAAACGCTCCCCGGTTATTGGCTCCGAAGCTTCGCTGATGCGCGGCCACCGCTCAAAAGATGGGTTGCTCTAATGTCTGTCGTCTCCGCTCTTATCTCCACCCTGAACCGTGGTCCGCTGCTCACCCCCGAGGCGACTGCTGTTAAGCGCCGCCGAGGGCTTCCCATCATGGGGTACATCGGTCCCAACGGCGCGGGAAAATCGTTGCTCGCCGCGCAGGACTCCATCCCGACACTGCGCGGCGTTCCCTGGTCCTGCGACAATCCGGACCACCTCCACACACGGCGCGGCCAAACTCACGGCGTCCGTAGGGTCCTCTCGACCATGCCTTTCGTCACGCCTTCCGGCGCACCGCATCCGCTCTATGTTCCGCTCACTGACTACTCGCAGATCATTTTCTGTGAACACGTCGATCTGATCCTTGACGAGGTCGGCGGCGCGGTTGCCTCCACGACTGGCGACGATATCCCCATTGGCGTCAAGGCATCTTTACAGGAACTTCGCCGTCGCGAGGTCGTCTGTCGCTGGACGGCCCCCAGTTGGTCGCGTGCTTCCAAGGTTCTTCGCGAGGTCTCCCAGGGTGTCACCCTCACCATGGGCTATTTTCCGGTCGCTCACAAAGACGGCGTTCCCTTCGACGGGCCACACGATATCGAAACCTTGTCGGTCGATTCCGAAACGCTCGTCTATGAAACCTGCGATATCGAGGGCGAACACCAACACGACACAGGACGGATTTGGGGCGCTCGACGGCTCATGTACGCCCGTACCTTCGATGCCAACGTTTTCGATGAATGGACCACGGCGAAACGCGAAAAAATTAAGCCCGTAGTTCGCACCCTGTTCTGGCGTCCCGGCTCCGCTGCCGAATCGGTCTACGACACACACGGCTACGTGGAAAAGCTTGGCCAGGTCACCGACTCGGGCCGCTGCGATCACTGCGGCGGTCGCCGTACTCCCCAGAAGTGCACTTGTGATTCCCCGGCCACGGTTCGCGGTGCCCGTCGTCGCGCTGCCGACGCTGCCGCCGTCGTCGATGGTGACACAGTTGAAATTGTTGCCGGTGGTGGGCATGTTCATGCTTGATACTGCTGTGAATCTGTGTAAAGTGCCTGACATGGGTATGGGACAATTCAAGGCTCCGAAGCTGGAACGCGACCAGGACAACGCGCGTAAAAGTCTCATTCTTCGCGGCTCCGAGTTGGATGATGCCCTCGATGCTGTCACCCGGTGCAAGGATCGGCTGCGTTCTGTCGTTGTCGCTGCGGCTGCCGTTGGCCTGACTGAGGTTGAAATTGCCCGTCTTGCCGGGATCTCCCGGCCTACTGTTCGTGACTGGCTGGGCAAAACGTAGCCAAAAAAAACCGGCCCATGTGCGGAAACACTGGGCCGGTCAGCACTTCCCAAACTCGCTCAAAAGTTTTTTTACTACAGGAAGGGTGCTTGCATTGACAAGCTTACCGGCAAAGGCGCACCGAAAGACAGTAGCTCGGCAGTCCCGTCGTCGCGCCCGGTACACTGCCCGTCGTTTCCAGGGGTTCCATTCCTCGCTTAAGCGGGTCCGCTACTGCGGTCGTGATGCCGTCAAGGGCCAGTCTGTCGTTATCAAGGCGTCCGGTGTCGGTGATGATCGTCTTGCCGGTGTCGGCAACGTGCAGCACTGCGGTTCCGTTTGGGCTTGCCCTGTCTGCTCCCACAAAATCAATGCCGTCCGCGCGCAGGACATAGCTGCTGCCGTCTCCGCGTGGCACACTCCCGCTTACGGTCCACAGCCTAAGAACGCCCCTGCTCCGCTTCCCTCGGGCCGTGTCATTTTCCTCACCCTGACTATGCGTCACCGTGCCGGGCAACGGCTCAACGACTTGTGGACGCGCGGGATCTCTGCTGGCTGGGGCAACGTAACCTCGGGCCGTGCCTGGAAAGACGAGCAAGAGAAATACGGCGTCCCGGTCAACCGTGTTATCAAAACCGGTAAACGCGCGGGGCAGGTCGAAAGAAGTCGCCGGATTGGCTTCGCTCGTGTCGTGGAAACCACCCAGGGCAAGAACGGCTGGCATGTCCACGTTCACGCGCTCCTGTTCGTCCATGGCGGTATTACCTCCGATCAGGCCATGAAGCTCGGGGATTCCATGTTTGGTCGGTGGCGGGACTCGCTCAAAGCTGCCGGGTTCGGTTCTCCCACGCTGAAACATGGCGTTGACGTTCGCTTGGTTGGCCCTGCCGATGAACACAAAGTCGCCGACTACTTTTCGAAGCAAACTTTCGGCGGTCGCGATAAGGCTGGCAAGCTCGGTTGGGAAGCTGCTGGCGGTCAAGGGAAGAATGGCCGTCTCGGGAACCGTACGCCCTTTCAGATTCTCGCTGATGCCATGGACGGCGGCGCTGTCGATGCTGACGGCGTGGTGTCCGAAGACATGGCGCTCTGGTGGGAATGGGAAGAAGCCAGCAAGGGCAAGCGGCAACTCACCTGGTCACCCTGGCTCCGTAAAGCTCTCAAACTCGGCGTAGAGCTGACCGACGAGGAAATTGCCGATGATGAACTTGCCGGGGATGTTGTCCTGGAACTGCGCGACGCGCAATGGAAAGCCGTTGAGCCTCGGGTCGAAGAGCTCCTGGAAGCTGTGGAGGCTGACGAGGATATGACGCTGGCGTTTGCGTGGCTACGGGAACATTGCCGCGTCGATGGTCACAAGCTCTATTCGCCCGGTGAGTTCTCCCGGTCCCTGGTCCTGGTCGCGGCCTGATGGGTGCGCCCTGGCCATTCGGTCAAGCCCGTTGGAATGCCCTTGCAGCGGCCCTGGCGGCTCCTGTACCGGACGATCTGCCCGACGACGCCCCAATGTCCCCCGAGGACGAGGAAAGGGCCTACGCTCTCGCGTCGGCCCCTTCCCAGGGATCACTTTTCTAAGACGTAGCGGGGATCTCCCCAGGTTGGCGTGCACTGCGGGTAAATCCACGTCCCAGGGTTGCTGCGGTGGTCCTTCTGCCCGCAGTACTTGCACGTCCTTGGCCTTAGTGGCTTGTCGTCGCTGACCAGAAAGTGTTTCGGGTTGTCCTGCTGCCACTCGTCTGCGCCCCAGCCGTGCGGGTTCGTGTAGTCGGGTAGCGGCTCGTAGATCGGCTTGGGGGCTGGTGCCGGCGCTTTCGGTTCAAGAAAAATTGACGGCGTAACCGAAGTGCCGGCCACGTGCTCGTCAACGAGTGTTGCCGCTTCCGGTGGCTTGTTCGCGTTCTCCTGCTCGGTCCACCGTGCCTCCGCTTCCAGTTGGGACTTCACGAATGGCCCGTACTTCTGCTGTGCGGCTTGTTTGGAAATCTCCAGGATTTCGCCGATTGCCGCCCAGCTGGTGCCGGATTTACGGGCGTCCAGGACTGCTAGCAGCACGAAACCCTGCGCGGCTTTCAGTTCGTCTGCGGCTTTTTGAAGGGATGCTGTGGCTTGGGCTGTGTTCTTCTCCATGTGTCAAGTTTACTTGACGTTGGGTCGGGCGTCAAGACTTATTGACGTTTTGTGGTGGTGATCGTCTCCGCCCCCGACTGTGGTAATCACCGCCAGAAGTCCAGCGGTAGCCCCCATGCCTTCTTTAGATCCCGGCCAGAAACTTTCCGGTTTCCGACAGGCGGTGGTGGATGCCCGGGGCCGGTGTCGTCCAGGCTGAAGAAAACCCGTTTCATTCTCTGCGGTGGGACTGCCGCGCTTCGGGCTTCAGCCCATGGGAGACTGACCAGTGCCCAGGCTTCCCCCCGGCTTGCCGACAAAACCGCGAAAATTTTCTGGATCCTCCAAAACTCCGGAAGTCGCAAGGCTCCCCGCTGCTGCTGGTGCCCTTCCCCCGGCGTCGGGACGCTCTGCCGCTGACCTTTTTATGCCGGTAGGCTTCCGTCCCTTCCCTGGCCACTCCGGACCCAGCCATGCGCCTGAGAGGACCCAGGCCCCAGGTACTGCTCCCCGCCCCTCTCGTGCTGGTATGCTCCTCTGGTTTCCCCTGCTTTTTCGGTTCCCTCCGCCCCCTGCTGGACCCTCTGCCGCTCTTCAGAGGGGCCGCGCAGCGGCCCCGGCTAGGTAACTTACGAATAGCTCTTCCACTGCCCTTCGGCAGGGCAGTAAACTGCCGTTGCTTTGGTGGGTCCGCTTGTACCTGACGACATGGCATTTAGTCCAGGGAAATTTTGTCGGGATTAGCACAGTTTTTCGGCAGGGTTACGCGGATAAACGCTTCGTTACCGAACCGTTATCGGAATTGTCACAGGGGCATTAAATCCATCGTTTAAGGTAAGTCTTGTTAGCCCAGAAACCAACTGGGTCCCGCTCTACCGGAAAACAAAAAAGAGGTAAAAAAATGGCATCAGTAGCTTTAGCCCGCGTCAGCGGTAGCGTTCTGGCCGTCTCTGCTCGCTCGGGCATTATCAAGAACGGGCCTCGCGCTGGCGAGGAATGGCGGATTGAATCCGCAAACGTTCTGGTTGCCGATCAGAACGTTACCGTTGTCCAACTCCCCCGCCGTGACTCCACCGGCACTTTTGAAAACCTCCGGACCCGCTCCGTCGATAAGGGCGACCAGGTTGACTACCTCGTTGAGGTTTCGATCTATGGTTCCGAGGTTCAGGCGCGCGTGCTGGATCTCTGGCCGGACGAGTCCGACGCTTCCGAGCTTGCCGCGTAACGTCCTCGCCTGTTAAGGCGGGGTCCGGTTACCAGCCGGACCCCTGACCCTGTTAGAACTCTACTTCTCGCAAGGCTAAGGACATGTTATGTCGTCAACCGCAGTAGTTGCCTCTCAAGTAGCTCAAGCTTCGCTCAATTCTCAAATCTCCTGCCGTCCCATTGTCGAACGGTTCGGCATTCTCGATGTTTATTCGGTCCAACACCGTCCCGGCTGCACGTGCGTTAGGGGACGGTGATGGACGAATATGTATTCTCTGCCTACTTCATTGCCGCCGTTATTGGCGGGTCCGCAGGGTATCTCATCGGAGGTATCCAGCGTGCAGTTCGCAATATCCGCGAGGTCAAACGCCAGCTTCGGGCTGAAACCACAGACAACCTCGTCCGATCCGTCGCCAACTCCCTCCCCTTCTTCGAGCGTGACGCCTTCGTCAACTCCTACAGCGACAGTTACCGTAACGGCTCCACCCTCGGGACCGACGACGGTAGTCCTCGACGGCGAGCAATTCACAGGGATAACAGTCGGTCTGGTGCTGTTACTTCTGTTGGCCGCCGCTCTGCTTGCGTCACAGATGAAACGTCCGTGACTCCATGACTGCCCAGGATCTTGTCTTTCCCGTCGTCGGCGGTATCGCCGGATTCCTGGCGTTCATGTCCCTTCCGCTCCTGGGGTTCGCGCTGCTCCACATGATCGGAAAGACAAACTAATGCTGCTCGATCACGTCAAGTCGCTTATGGCGTCGCCTGTGGTGTCCGTGGCTCTTGCCGTCTCCATCGGTGTCTCTTTGGTCCTGCTCTGGGGCGTGGCGTACCGGGGGCGGGATTGATGGATCTCGCCGCCTTCTTCGCCTCGCTCGTCTCCGTGTTCGGGTTCCTTGTCTACCTGTTGTTCGGCTCTGATAGCTGGCTCCCATGATCGGCCTCGATCAGCTTATGAGTGCTATTTCTCTCGGGCTGGCTGGCCTGTGCTTCCTCGGTTTCCTGCTCTCCCTCTGCGTGGCTGTTTGGTGGGTGCGTCGCCGGTGATCTGGGAAAACATGTCTCAACTTGGGTCGGCTTACGGGCTGGCCATAGGCGGCGGTTTGCTGCTCGGGGCCATGATCGCAATTTTCAACTCCTGGCGTGCGTAGCGCGTGCGGGTCACTACGGAATATTTGAAGGGGGGTGTATCCCATGGAAGCAGCTGTTAGTGCAGCCCTTGCCAGTGCTGTAGGTTCCGCAACCGGCGTTATCACGACGTCCATGCCCGTCGTTTTCGGCGTCGCTATCGCGTTCGTTGCATGGAACGTCGGCAAGCGCGTGCTGGGCAAGATCTAGAGTCCGTCAATCGGCGGATTCTTTAGCGGCGGGGGCCGGTGGTCAAAACCTTGCGAGTTTCCACCGGCGCCCAACCTGATCCCATTTTAGGGGGTGAATTCAAATGGTTCCTTTGGTTGCAGGTCCAGTAGATACAGCTATCAGCGGTGGTGTTGATGCCGCTCTGGCTGTTGTTGGAACGTCCATGCCCGTCGTTTTCGGCGTCGCTATCGCGTTCGTTGCGTGGAATATCGGCAAGCGCGTCCTCGGCAAGATCTGAGTTCGTACGGCGGGGCATGGTTCCGCGAACTGGCATACCCGATATTGCCGGTTCCACCCCAGGGAACCACGCCCCGCCATTGTCGCTTTAATTTCCCAACTTTGAGAGGGGGCACTGATGCTCCGTGTACGTCGACTCTTTCGCCGGATAGCCCGGCCATTCGCGTTCGCTGCCGTTGCGGGCATCGTGTCCGTTTCCCTGATTGTCACTACACCGTCCAACGCCCAGGCATTCGCTGACGGTGGCCTGATCTCCGCCCCTGTTATCGCCGGTGCTGTCGAGGCTGTTAGCGGCACCGTCGTCACAGCCGCGGTTGTCTCCAATCCCATCGGCTGGACCGTTGCCGCCGTCGTCGGCATCGGCATTGGCCTGTACGCCACAAAAGACTTCTGGATCCAGTTCAATCCCGGCCAACTGTTCGTGAACAACAATGGCATTACTAATCCCGGCCCTGGTGGCGTCGTTGATCCGCGCGTTTCCATTACCAGCTTCACCCAACTGGATAATGCCACCGTTCGCGTGGCCATCGCCACCACGGCTCCCCCGGCTGGCACGCCCGATACTTATTACACCGTCTCTGCTCACTTGAAGTGCAACCCTCAAGCCAACGGTTCCGGCACTCCGTACGCCGATACGATCGTGGCTCCCTGGTCGTATTACAAACCCACCTTTGGGCGCACCCAGCAATTCGACATCAAGTGCCCGTATGGCTACGTCATC
>NZ_JBFTJT010000031.1:0-5339 GCF_056395565.1 Paenarthrobacter sp. 10L412
AACAACCTGACCGCCCTGGCCCCGGCCAAAACCGACTACCTCAAAGTCACCACCGCGTTCCCCACCACCGCGAACGACACCTTCCAAGGCGCCACCAGCACCATCGCCTTCGCCTTCACCGGCACCCAACGCACCGAAACCACCAAGTAGGACCCTGTACACAGAGCCCCGCCGGGCCTGGTCGGGCGCCCCCCTGCCCGATCAGGTCCGCCGGTATTTCCTGAGCCAGACTTGAGGATTTCCCGCAGGAAGCCTGAGCCAGATAGCCCAGACTTTCGATCAGAAGATAACCAACAACGGAAGGAACGCCAGGACCATGAGCGCACTGATCAGCATCAGCGGACCCGCCCTCAAGGGCCTGCGTTCAGCCGCAGAGCCTGCGAACACGTCAATGACTTTAGAGACCGCCGATGTGAAGCAGCCTGCACCGGCACCGACGACGACCGCCGTCGAGACCCCTGCTCAAGCCGCAACTCCAGCTAAAGCCGCCGGGACTCCAGCGAAAGCCCCCGCGGCCCCAGGCGCGTTCCGCCGTAGTGCTGCTAAGACGATGAAAATCCTGGGTTTTGGCATGCTGGCCACGGCAGCCTTGGTTTTCCTCTTCCTGGCGATCGGACCGCGCATCCTGGGCTACCAAACCTCCACGATGCTGACAGGATCGATGGCGCCGTTGATCAACCCGGGCGACGTCGTCGTCACCGTTCCGACGCCGATCACCGACATCAAGGTGGGCGACATCATCACCTACCACATTCCCGTGGAAGACCAGCGGGTGGAGACGCATCGCATCACTGAGGTCACCACAACAGCCGATGGCGGCGTGGCTGTCCAGACCAAGGGCGACGCTAATAATGGCATCGATCCCTGGATCGCCACGCTGCAGGGCAAAACAGTGGGCAAGCAGATCGCGACCATCCCTTACGTCGGGAATGCCATCCGTGCCCTCCGCGAACCACTCGTCCTGAACATCCTGATGTACGGGGCACCCGGGATCCTGGTCATCGGGATGCTCGCCTCCATCTGGCGCAGGGACCCCAGCAAATCGACGCCGGAAGATGCCGCGCAGCCACAAGCAGCCAGCCATGACTGACGAGGCAGACGGTCAGGTTCCGGCTCTGGAACCGTGCAGGTTGCAGGCCTTGGCCGATGAGATGGGAGACCCCACGCCGGCCTTGCGTTTTCTCTCCACTTACCTTTCGATGTTGCCGGGCAGGCTACTGAGGATCTCCAACGGCCTCTGCCAACACGACGCCGATGCCAGCATGGATGCTGTGCTGAGCCTCAGGATCTCCTCGGCAATGGTGGGTGCGCTTGAGACTGAGGACCAGTGCAAGGCCATCGAGTCGATGATCCGCGAGGAACACTTCGACTACGCCGTCCAGGCACTTCCGGCGCTCCGGCAATACACCGATCGCTGCTACGCGGCCGGACCGCAGCTGTTGGGCAAGGCCCGCGAGTCGCTTCACCCGCAGCCCGGAAAGTTGGACGGCCAGCGGAGCACTTAGCGTCGTGCCGACGGTTACCGTTCTCCCGCCGGCACGGGTGCAGGACTTTTGACCTGATGGGGCACCAGGAACAGCGCTGCGACTGCCAAAAGTCCCGCTGCGGCAAACACGTAGAAGCCGGCGGGATAGGCAATATTTGCGGCAACCAGGGTTCCAGTCACGGCAGGACCAACGATCGCGCCAAGGCGTCCGACGCCGGCAGCGAACCCGAGTGCCGTTCCCCGGAGTCGCGCCGGAAACAGCTGACTGACCCATGCGTAAACCAGAACCTGCGAGCTGAAGACGAAGACGCCGGTGACAAACACCGCGGCGTTGAGCAGGAACTCACTCTGGATCTTCACGCTGAGGACGGCCAGGAACACTGCTGAAAGCCCGAACCACAGCAGCACGATCTTCTTGGTTCCATGCCGGTCGGCAAGAATTCCGGCCAAAACCAGCCCGGCTACGGCGCCGAGGTTGAGGACCAGCAGCAGCGTCAGGCCCGTGCTCACGGTGTAACCCGCGGCTGCCATCAACTGCGGCAACCAGGTGTTCAAGCCATAAACCAGCAACAAACCCATGAACGACGCGATGCCAATTCCCACGGCCACCAGCGGATACGGCTTCTGCAGGAGGTCGCGGAACCCGGTCTTTTGCTTGCCGTCTGTGGAATGCACGACGCCGGGAGCCGCCTTTGTTGTTTCGTCCACCTTCACGGGTACTGCTTCGGGGAGCGACTCCGGCAATTTCGCCCACAGGAACGGCAGGAGTACCAGCCCGGCAATGCCGCCAATGATAAACATGAGACGCCAGTTGGGGACCACAAGGATGGCCAGGAACGCTGTCGCCACAGCACCTACGTGGTAGCCGGTCATTGTCCGCGTGGTCGACTTTCCGGCTGATCCTGCCGGTGCGTAATCGTTCATGTACGCGAGGGCGGCGGGAAGGCAAGCGCCCAGACCAAGGCCTGCCAGCAGGCGCAGTATCGAGAAGACGGCCACGTTGGGGGCGAAAGCCACACCGATCGTAAAGAGTGAGAAGCCGGCTACGCAGGCGATCAACAGCTTCCGCCGGCCGAACTTGTCGGACAGCGGGGCGATAAAGAGTGCGCCGAGTCCCACGCCTACCAAGGAGATAGTGGCAGCGAAGGTAGCCCCAACGGCATCAAAGCCTAGGTCACCGGTCTTGATGAGCGTTGGGATGACCGTCCCCAGGACCACCAGGTCGAAGCCGTCCAAGACCATGGCTAACCAACACAGCCAGACTGGCCATTGTGAGCGGCGGGCAGATGTCATCATTGGCATAGTGTCCTCGGGAGTTCTTCTTTGAGAGTGGATGTGGCCAGCAGAACGGCCGGTCGGTTATGAGAGTTGTATCACCGGCGGGAGTAACCTGAGGCACGTTCTACCATTGAATGGAAGGCGCCAGTCGCGCTCGTCTGGTTAGAAGACGCGTTTTGGTAGAAGAACCGCAGCAAGGAGCGCATCGTGGCCAACTCAGCATCCGGTGACTCCGTGGTGGATCGCGTAGTTCGGGTTATTGAGGCCTTTCCCGAAGGCGCCACCTCGCTGCAACTGACCGAACTCGCCGACAGGTCCGGCCTCCCGCTGTCGTCCGCCCACCGACTGGTTCGGCAACTCTCCGAGCATGGCTTGCTGGAACTGGGTGCTGGCGGGAACGTTCGGCTGGGACTCCGATTGTGGGAACTCGTTAACAGAAATTCGCCCACGCTCGCACTCCGTCAAGCAGCCATGCCCTTCATGGAGGATATTCAGCAAGTCTTGAACCAGAACGTGAACCTGGCTGTGCTTGAAGGGTGGGAGGCGCTGTTCGTGGAGCGACTTTCACGCCGCGGCTCAGTTGCCAACCGTGCACGCATTGCCGGTCGGATGCCGGTCCACATTTCCTCCGCCGGTCTGGCGCTGATGGCACACCAGTCCCGTGAATTGCAGGCGGAGTACCTCCAACAGTTCCACGACCCGGAAGGAAAGGTGACTTCCGACGTCGTACGCCACCTGTTGGCTGAGGCCGCGCAGCTGGGCTATGCGCAGCTGGCTGGCGTGGTCGATCCGGACACCTGGGGCATCGCCGTGCCCGTGATGAACCGGAAGCGGCGAGCCGTCGCGGCCCTTGGCGTCGTGGTGCCCTTGGCGGAGATGCGCCTGCAGGCCCTTGTTCCGGCGTTACAGACCGCTGCGCGGGGGATAGGCCGCCAAATTAAGGATTGATGTACTTTCCGTTCAACGGAATTTATGTAACACCGGTCACGCAGCTCGCGCCACACTGATTCCAGGCTCATCCCGTCCCAGCGGGACCGCAACGAAGCGAGGAACACCATGGCACGTACTACCGTCACCACTCAAGTCGCCATCATGGGTGCAGGACCCGCAGGGCTCATGCTCTCCCACTTGCTGGCCAAGCAAGGCATCGAATCCGTGGTGGTGGAGGTCCGCAGCCGCGAACAAATCCACCAAACTGTTCGCGCAGGCATCCTGGAGCATGGCACTGTCAACCTGCTGGTGGACTCCGGCGTCTCAGACCGGGTGCTCCGCGAAGGTGACCGGCACGATGGCATCGAGTTGCGGTTCAATGGCGAAAGCCACCGCATCAACTTCAAGGAGCTGGTGGGTGAATCCGTGTGGCTGTATCCACAAACGGACGTTTTCGCCGACCTCGCTGCGCGACGCGAGGCCGACGGCGGCGACGTTCGATACAGCGTCACGGACACCACGGTTCACGATCTCGAGGGCAAACCGAAAGTCTGGTTCACCGATTCCGACGGGCAGGAGTTCGAGATCCAGGCCGACTTCCTCGTTGGCGCTGACGGGTCTCGCAGCCACTGCCGTTTCCGGATCCCCGAAGCCAACCGAAAGTGGTTCTTCCACGAATACCCGTTCGCCTGGTTCGGTATCCTGGCCCAGGCTCCACGCAGCTCCGACGAACTGATCTATGCCAACTCCGAGCACGGTTTCGCCTTGATCAGCCAGCGGACCGAGACAGTGCAGCGCATGTACTTCCAGTGCGATCCCAAGGAAAACGTGGCCGACTGGAACGACGAACGCATCTGGTCCGAGTTCCGCAAACGCGTAAACGGCAACGGGTTTGAGGTCAACGAAGGCCCTGTCCTGGAAAAGATGGTCCTGCCGTTCCGAAGCTTCGTCCACACTCCTATGCGCCACGGCAATCTATTCCTTGCCGGCGATGCCGCACATACCGTCCCGCCCACCGGCGCCAAGGGCCTTAACCTCGCGATACACGACGTGAAGGTGTTGTTCGAAGGCTTCCACTCCTTCTACTCCAACGGTTCCACCACACTGTTGGATTCCTACAGCGACCGCGCCCTGGACCGTGTTTGGAAGGCCCAGCATTTCTCTTACTGGATGACCTCCATGCTGCACACCGTTCCCGGCGCAGACGACTTTTACCGCGCCCGCCAGCTGGGCGAGCTGCACTCCGTGGTCTCGTCCGAGCACGCCAAGGCGTACCTGGCTGAGTCCTACACGGGCTGGCCGGCGTCGCGGTAAGGCTTCGTCGCAGTTGAGTTTATGGTCGCGGGCTCAGCTTAGGCTCGTTGGCTCAGCTTATGGTCGCGGCTCAGCGTACGGTCGGGGCTTGTTTATGAGCGCTCGACGGCGCGCTCTCTCTTTGTAGCGAAGCGGCCAGCCTCAGCTGTACCAGCCCTCAATATGCACCGGGGCACCCCTACGTTCTGAGGGGTGTGTGGTGGTGGTTGCGTCGTGGTGTTTGGTGGGGGTCGATGTGTGGTGGTGGGGTGAACCAGGGCACGCCGGTGGTCATGTCGATCCGCCATTGTTCCTTGTGGATGACGTGGTGGTGGTGGCTGCAGAGCAGGGT
>NZ_JBFTJT010000032.1:0-1850 GCF_056395565.1 Paenarthrobacter sp. 10L412
CACACCTTCCGGCTTTCCGTTTCGCACCCGGCGACTCAGAAAACAATACACGCCCCACACCCCCAACGCAAATCCACCCCAACAACCACCCAACACCACCCCAACAACCCCCAAACACCACACCAAAAACCCGCGCCAGCCCGCCGTCGGACATTCCTTCAGAGGCGCCAGTGAGCCAGTAATCCTGACACTTCACGCAAGAAAATCAGGCATCCCGAATTGTCGATGAAGGCCATCATCAAGGAATCGCATGATCGATGCGATCTTGTCGCCAGGCTGAGTTGGCTCAATCACCATGAGTCCCCGGGCCCGGCCCTGCAGATAGCAGACGAACGCCGGCCTGCCACCGGCAGTGATAGCGATCAGCGCGTATTTGCCACCAGGGCGCCCAGCCGCACTGGCACGAAGAAAACTCCCGACGGCGTGCCGGCCCACGTAAAGTTCGCTGGCGGGGGGCATGGCAAGCCAGCATTGATCGGTCAGGAGCTCAAGGACGGAATCGACGTCGTCTCGCGAGAAGGCATCCGCAAATTTACGGGCTAAATCGTGGTGGTGTGCTCCGGTCGAGATTGACCTTGGGGAAGGCTTGGCGGAGCGGGCGCGCTGAAGAAGACCCTTAGCCGCCGTCGGGCCTATCGCGAGCATCTCGGCAGCTTCGGTAACCGTGAAATCCAGCACATCACAGAGGATCAACACTGCAGCCTGGCGCGGCGGCATCCGTTGAAGCGCAACAACAAACGCGAGCTCGACACTTTCACGGGCAATCGCCTGCACAGCAGGATCAAGCTCGTCGACCAATACATCGGGGTAAGGCTGCACATGCGGTAGGTCGAATCGGTCGTTCGGCGTTGGTGGCTCGAAGGGAGGCGCGGGGGCGGGGTGAGGTCGGCGACGTTGGTCTCTTAGAGCATTGAGCGAACGAGTAGTAGCGATCCGATAGAGCCACGTCCGCAAGGAGGACCGGCCGGCAAATCCAGGCAACCCTTTCCATGCCGCAAGCAAGACCTCCTGCAGTACGTCATCTGCATCATCAACAGATCCTGTAATTCTGTAGCAATGGAGATGAAGCTCCCTGCGAAAGGGTGCTACGAGCGAGGCGAAAGCCTCTTCATCGCCGGCCCGGGCGGCCTCCAACTCGGCTGATGTCACGGTTCAATCTTGGCACGGACCCACTAGGGCGTTCCGATCTGCTGCGAAGTGGTGTCTAAACAGGAGTATCCGCCTACGAAAGGAAACAGACCATGTCTGAAAAACAGGCCAAAGCCGTCGAGATCGCAATCGCCTACCACCGGGCCTGGACAACCGGAAACCTGGACTCAGCGATCAAGCACTTAGCTGAGGATGTCACCTGCCATGCACCGTCCGGCACCATGAGCGGTAGTGCCGCTGTCCGGGCATTCATGGAGCCCTTCGCTGCTACGCTCACAAAATCAGCACTTCTTGCGGCTTACGGGTCCGACGACGAAGCAATACTCATGTACGACACAGCCAATCGGGCAGTACCGAGCGCTCCGGGCGCGGAACTGTACCGCATTCACAATGATCAGATCGCCGAGATCCACATCATCTTCGATCGTCTGCCCTTCGCCCTGGCGCGTGGCGACGTCGTTGGGGTGTGATGACGCTAGCTCCTTCCGATGTCAGCCGGAAAGGTGGGTTAAATGGGGCAAGCCCCGACCGTCGTGGTCGGGGCTTGCCCGTTAATGTGTGTCCGGCGGTGTCCTACTCTCCCACACCCTCCCGGGTGCAGTACCATCGGCGCTGTGGGTCTTAGCTTCCGGGTTCGGAATGGGACCGGGCGTTTCCCCCACGCTATGACCGCCGTAACCTTGTTACCCGTTCCCCGCACC
>NZ_JBFTJT010000033.1:0-1567 GCF_056395565.1 Paenarthrobacter sp. 10L412
CACACCTTCCGGCTTTCCGTTTCGCACCCGGCGACTCAGAAAACAATACACGCCCCACACCCCCAACGCAAATCCACCCCAACAACCACCCAACACCACCCCAACAACCCCCAAACACCACACCAAAAACCCGCGCCAGCCCGCCGTCGAGCATTACTCCGTTCGTTCATCAATCTGGCCAACGTGACCACTTCCGATGACGACCGTGCGCACTGGTGGGAGGATGGGACGTATGGAATTGCACATCACAGGAGATGCCGCCGCCGATCAGCTGTTAAGCGACGATGCGTTCGCATTGCTGACCGGAATGTTGCTCGATCAACAGGTAACCATGGAGTCGGCCTTTGCCGGTCCGGAAAAGATCCGCACGCGCCTTGGATCACTGGATCCTGGCACGATCGCGGACTACGACCCCGCAGGTTTCGTGGAGGTATTCAAAGAACGCCCCGCCGTGCATCGCTTCCCAGGGTCCATGGCCGGCAGGGTCCAAGCCCTCGCCGAAACGGTACACCGGGATTGGAACGGCGACGCTGCGGCAATCTGGACCAGCGGCAATCCCGACGGCGCTGAGGTACTGCGCCGGCTCAAGGCCTTGCCTGGGTTCGGAGAGCAGAAAGCGAAAATCTTCCTGGCCCTCCTCGGTAAGCAATGCGGCCTTCAAGCCAACGGATGGCGGGAAGCAGCTGGGCACTACGGCGAAGAGGGCTCATACCTCTCTGTTGCCGACATCGTGGATCCCGATTCCCTGGTCAAAGTTCGCGCCAGCAAACAAGCGGCCAAGGCAGCCGTAAAGGCTTCTAAGACAACGAGCGCCTAATCACTCCAGCGTTGACGGGTAGCTGTCCCGCAATCAGTCCGGTTTTTCCAATTCCTCCAGCTTTTCCACATAGGTGGATTGGGGACTAATGCGAGATTGTGCGTGCTGGAAGAGTATTTTCCATGGACGGCATTGGGGGTGCATCAAGAAGCCACAGTCGTTTCTGATGCGCCTGGGCCTGGGACGGGCATTTCCATCGGCTCCAGGGCGGAGGGCTTGGACGTTCAGGCTTTGCTGGCCAGATTGGGCTCTTTCCGGCTAAGCAATGACGGTGCTGCCTTGATTGATCAGATTCGCGGCCTGGAGGACGTGAAGTCAGCGATCGCAGCCCTGCAGAGAAGAGCATCGATGGCATTGGACCAAGCGCAACACCGAGAACAAGCCTCTGCAGGTATCTCCTCCTCCGCGGAGCAGGGTCAGAGTGTCAGCGCGCAGATCGCCCCTCCCCCTGATCACCGGGCCCTCCCAAGCGGGCGCGACAAGTTGAGTGAACAGGTTAACGACTGAAGGCCTCCACGGTGGTGGAGGCCTTCGTCTTTGATTCACGGTTGGCAGGCCTCTGGTCGGAGACGCTTGTTCATGCCTTTTGCTGTGTTGCTTAAAATGGGAGACCCCCCGTCCCTGGTGTGGGTTGGGGGGTCTCGACCTAATGTGTGTCCGGCGGTGTCCTACTCTCCCACACCCTCCCGGGTGCAGTACCATCGGCGCTGTGGGTCTTAGCTTCCGGGTTCGGAATGGGACCGGGCGTTT
>NZ_JBFTJT010000034.1:0-1473 GCF_056395565.1 Paenarthrobacter sp. 10L412
GGATGTGAGAGTGCCCCTATGTTTTTCGTCAAGTGGTGGCGGGTGTTGGGGGTTGGTAGAGGGCGCCGTCGCGGAGCATTGCGTAGAGGGTGTCACAGCGGCGTCGTGCCAGGGCAATGATTGCCTGGTTGTGGCGTTTTCCTTCGGCGCGTTTGCGTTCGTAGTAGGCCCGGGACGGCGGGTCGTGGAGCGCAGCGAACGCGGAGAGGAAAAGAGTTCGTTTGAGGACTTTGTTGCCTTTTCTGGAGGAGTGGTCGCCGCGGATGGAGGACCCGGATCGCCAGGTGACTGGGGCCAGCCCGGCGTAAGAGGCCAGGTGCCCGGCGGTGGGGAAGTCTTTCCCGGCGACTTCGGTGAGGATTCGTGCGGCGGTCCTGATGCCCACGGCCGGCAGAGACATCAGGACCGGGTGAAGAGGGTGGGCCTCCACGAGAGCTTCGACCTGGGTGAGGACCATGGCGCGGTTTTCGTGAAGCCCGGAGAGCATGGCCGCGAGCTGGGGCAGCACGATGGTCGCGGCATTCGTGCCGACAACAGTGACTGTTTGCCGGCCCAGGGCCTCGATGATTTCATCGGCAAGGCGTTCGCCCATCCGCGGCGCGAGTTTGGTCAGCCGGTTCCCGATCCGGCGCCGGCCTGCGTGACGGAGCGCTTCGGGGGTAGGCCAGGTCCGCAGCAGGTCCAGCACCGCAGGATGATCCATGTAGGGTCCCAACACCCTTTCCAGAGCAGGGTGGATCTGGGTGAGCAGCCCGCGGATCCGGTTCGAGGTCGCCGTGGCCTGCTTGGCCAGGTCATCATCGAAACCACAAAGCATGCTCAGCTCAGCGAGCTGCTCATCGGCCAACTGAACCGAGCGCAATGTATGCGGCATGGTCCTGGCGGCCTCGGCGATGATGAACGCATCCCGGGCATCGGTTTTCGCCTCTCCGGGGTGCAGGTCCGCGATCCGGCGCATCGCCAGCCCCGGCAGATACCCGACAAGAACACCGGCGGCCTGGGCCACCGCTACCGGCAACGCGCCGATGGTTGCTGGCTGGTCAACGACCAACAACACTCGTCCGGCGTCCTCGAGTTCGGCGATGATTTCCCGGATTTTGGCTTCATCGTTGGGCAGCGCCCGGTCCAGCAATTTCTTTCCGGCCCGGTCCACGGCAACGGCATGATGGACGCCCTTGCCAACATCCAGACCAATAAACACTTCGACACCATCGTGGTTCGCGATCATCCGGTCCCTCCAGTCGTAGTCAGCTCCCATGCTGGCCCGGCAGCGGTGTCAGGACCCGGCACCCACGTTACGCACGACGTTCCCGAACTGTCCTGCCCCTATCAGCGGTCTCCCGGCACCTACCAACCCCGGTGACAACACTCTCAAGATCATCGGATCGACAGAGGAACGCAATCATGCCGGGGCAGCAGGCCAGCACACCCACATCCTGCACCAGGAAACGGGCTACGAAAAAGGTAACGAGG
>NZ_JBFTJT010000035.1:0-1382 GCF_056395565.1 Paenarthrobacter sp. 10L412
CCTGTTGCCTCATGTCAATACCTCCGCGACGGGGAATACGTTGCGTCATTGGAAAACCTCCGGTTGGGTCGGCGGTTCCAGTCTTCGTTGACGCGTGGCTTTACGGGGGCTGGTTGTTTGGCGGTGGCCAGCGTTCCTAGCTGAGCGGTGAGGGCCAGGATCTGCCGGGACAGCGCCGCTGGCAGAACTTTCCGGTACTCGGCGTTCATCCGCAGCACCGCTTTCCTGTCGCTGTGGGGATCGGCGGTGGTGCGCTGATGCGGGGTGGCCGGTGCGTCATGGATCTTGGTCACCTTGGCCCCGTGACGGGTTTTGGAGACGAGTTTTTGCTGGGGAAGCAGGTAGTTGGTGAAGATACGGTCCAGCTCCCAGATCTGGTTCAGCAGCTCCAGCTCCGCGGCGGTGTCGTAGCGCAGGTAGCCGACCAGTTCGCGGACCCTGGACCAGTTCTTCTGTTCAACGTGGGCGCCGTCGTTCTTGTTGTAGGGCCGTGAGCGGGTGAAAGTGATCCGTTGCTCCTGACAGAAATCGAAGAGGTCGTTATTGATGAATTCGCTTCCATTGTCCGAATCGATGCCAATTACCGGGAACGGGAAGGCCGAGATGGCGTGCTGGAGGGCGGCGAAAACATGCTTCTGGGCCTTGTTGGGCACGGACCTGTTCACTGTCCACCCGGTGGCGATGTCCGTGACCGTGAGCGTGAAGCAGAACTGTCCGGAGTTGTTGGACCCCTCGTGAGCGACCAGGTCGATCTCGACAAACCCTGGCACCGCGTCATCCCACTGCGCCCAGGTACGGATGGGAATCTGGGACTTCAGCAGCGATCCCGGTTTGGTATGGGAACGCCCCCGCGGCAGCAGCTTTGCCCGTTCCCCGGCCAGGCGCCTGTCGATCGTTGCCGCGCTCATCCGCCCGAGCAGCCGCGCCTGGGCGTCCGTGATGTCCAGGGCTCTTTCGTTGCGCAGCATCGGGACGAGTTCGGGCATCACCGCTGCCAGCAGCTTACCGGCAGGAGCCCGCAGCACCGCCCAGCAGAACACCAGAGCCGGCTGAAGATCCGCCCCGTACACCGGCGACCGGCCGGGCCTGGCCGGTCTCGCCCGGGGAGGATCCAAAGCATGCCGCAACACCGCCCGCGCATAATCCCTGTGCCAGCCGGTCAGTTCCACGACCTCGTCCAGGATCCTTCCCTTCCGGACCCTGTCGCCCGCCCGATAGGACCGGGCCAGCTGCTTCGTCACGGCCTTCCGCTCAGCCATCGTCAATCCCATTCACCCGGCGTAACCCCCGTCCACTGACCGAGGCAACCGCCCACCCAGCCGGAGGATTATTAATGAGGCAACGTATCCCCCCTCGCGGAGGTTAATTACGAGTCAACGCGA
>NZ_JBFTJT010000036.1:0-1315 GCF_056395565.1 Paenarthrobacter sp. 10L412
GGCGCCTTCACCGCTGCCTTCCACCGCCCGGACCAGTTCGGAAACGTGATCTCTCACTGCGGCAGCTTCATCAACATTCTGGGCGCGAACAACCTCCCCAGCATGGTCCGGCGCACCCCCCGCAAGCCAATCCGCGTCTGGCACCAATCCGGCAAGCGCGACCTCGATATCGTCTACGGCAACATCCCCATCGCTAACCATGACCTCGACGCAGCCCTGAAGTATCGCCGCTACGATTCCATGTTCGTGTTCGGCACCGCCGGGCACACCCTCGGACACGCCGGCGCAGTGTTCCCCGAAACACTCCAATGGATCTTCCGCGACCAGGTTGAAGCCAATTGAATCGCGCTTAGTCGACGCTTCGCTTCAAAGAACGCCTCTTCACAGGCTGAGGGCACCGCAGCACAATCTTAGTTTGGAACCCTGGAGTTACAGGGCCTCGCGCTGGCTGCCAGATTTACTCGATTAGGACCGCGGACCTAATGACCCGCCCAGGACCTCCCGTGTCCACGACTATTCGCCCGCGTCACAATTGTCACTGACGCTTGTGACGCGGGCGACACCTAGCAAAAGAGTCTGGACACTGAAACAACACCAAATCATGGCTCGCCGATTGGTTAAACCACCACTACCTGAAGCATTCAACTTAAGGCAAAATCAATGCACGCTGCTGAATTGAAGGTGTGGGTTAGGTCACCACATAATTTACGGCCGTCCAATACTTACGAATCTAGGGAGATCACCTGAGGGTACGTACCCAAACGCAACCAGCGTGGCGCGAAAGCCCAACCTGACGTGGCCTGCAGCCGCCGTCGTCAAAGTGCTTGGTGTTGGTTTCTCAGTGCTTATCAGGGCTGAGCTCCAAGTGGTTTGCGACCTCGAGACAAGACCTCGACCAGCTTGAAAAGAAGAAAGGGTGTTTCACCATGACCCATGCGCAGGCAACTGCAACCAAGCTCGAACTGGTGGATCTCGACCACTGGGGAATGATGACCAACGACGAAGACTTGGCGAACTCCGTCCCGAGTAAGGACATCGCTACTTACGAGTTATCAGAAAACGACACGGTGTCCGAGTACCGCCTGACATCCGAATCGCTGCCGCAGGAGGGCGTTCCTGCCGGGAAGTACTACCACTTCAGGTGGACCAGTCACACCGTCTACCCTGGCGTCACCAGCAGTGTCTACCTGTACCTGCCCCACGGCGCCGAGGAAGCCGAATCGGTCAACCTGATGATCTGCCTGGACGGCCTGGAGTACACCGGAGAGAAGGTTCGTGCCACCACAGTCCTGGACAACCTCGTGCACACGGGCGA